>NZ_QKNZ01000068.1:0-22235 GCF_014156605.1 Flavobacterium sp. SOK18b | reverse complement strand
ACTTCTTTTTTTTGTAATTAATTTTATAGAATTATTTGTTTAAATGTAAAAGTCGTGTTTCATTTCACTACTTTATAATTGTTTGATATATAATTTAAGAATTATTTTTCTTCTACAAAATCTTGTAAGTAACTAAATCGTTTTGTTAACTTTCCGTTTTCGGTAATTTTAGATCTTAGTAATATCCCATCTTTATCTTGATTAAAAAAAGCAGGTATTACTTGATTTATAAACATTTCGCCAAACCCTTCACTAGCATCTTTAGGTAATTCACATGGTAAATTGTCAACTGCCATAACTACAACTGCAGCAGGGTGAAAAAAATCAACTTCTCTATCCTCACTAGGTAAATAACCGTACAATGGATCCTCAATAGTTGATGCTCTAAGAGTACATGCAACAGGACCATTTACATCACAAGATACATCCCCAACAATTTTTATTTTACATTCATTTGATTGCAACATAGCTCGAGACAATATTACTGGCGCATCATTTCCATGAAAGTGACCTGCAATATAAATATCCGAAACTTTTGTAAAACGCTCAAAATTGGACTCATAAAGTTGTGGATTTTGATAAAAATCATTAAAATCGTTTGTAGATTTATCTTTTCTAATATTATAATCTAATACATCAATTTGTGTGTAAACAGGTTGGGTGTAATTTTTTGTTAAATAATTCTCAACTGAAATTTCTTTAACTTTGATAGCATCTAAGACCTCTTTGATCCCATTTCCAACTTTACCGGTTCCTGTAACAACAAACTTTATCGGTGGTAGCACTACTCTTTTGAGTTGTAAAATTAAAGCCTCTTTGCCTGTTAATGTTTCAGCTTTGGGCAATTTAAAAAGCTCAAATTTAAGTCCAAATGCTCTTATACTGTTGTAAGCGCCTACAATACCTGCATATCTACCAAAACCAATAAGTCTTTTATTTGATTCATCCACAATGGTTTCATAATCATATAAGTCAATATTTTTTTCTAAAACGGCTTGAAGTAATTTTCTGTTGTAGGGTTGCTTTTTTATGGTATGAGAAAAAAAGAAATAGGACTTGTTTGAAATTAAATTTTCAACAGGAACTTCTTTAACCCCAAACAGGAAATCACAATCACTTACATCGTCTGTAACAGGAATTCCCAATTCTTTATATTGTAAATCCGAAAACACTCTACAATCTGATGATTCCACTTCAATAGATATCCCTTTGTACTCAGACACTATTTGTTGGATGGCATTTGGTGAAAAAATAACTCTACGATCAGGAGGGTTTTTTCTTTCTTTTATAATTCCGAATTTCATGGTATATGTAACTTATAATTAATTTAATATAACTTTATGACGTGTATTTGTTACAAATATAACAAAAGTATCTTGAAAATTGCTTTTTTTCAATAAAAGGATTGCCCAAAGATTTTACTATAGGTTGAATAACAATTTACTAACGATTATCCCTGCGCCGAAAGGCTTATAAAATTGTGTTAAGGTCTAAAATAAGTGCTTCTTAAAAGCCTTCATTTCTATATATTTGCCTTTAAAGCCACTTCTGATGAAATTTCCAAAAAAAACAAATATACTACATATTATACTGCTCCTATTCATTTTAAGCTCTTGCGAGAAGGAGAAAAAGAAAGTAGAACTTAGAGATGATCAACTTCCTAAAACTACTTTGCCTATAATGAAACCTTTATTGCAAAAAGAACCGCAACTAGAAGCACAATTTATTAGTGAAAAAAGAGCACAAATAGATACTTTTTACCAAAAAAACTGGCCTAATAATACTGCTAATGGAAGTTTTCTTGTGGCTAAAAATGGTCAAATCATTTTTGAAAAGTACGAAGGTTTTTCCAACTTTAGCGATAAATCATTAATAAATGCTAACACAGCTTTACATATAGCCTCAGTGAGTAAAGTGATTACGGCAACTGCTATCTTAAAATTAGTAAATGCCAAAAGAATTACATTAGACCAAAAGGTAAATACGCTCTTAACAGAATTTCCATATCCTGATGTAACTATAAGAACGTTGCTTAACCACCGCAGCGGGATGCGTAACTATGCTTATTTTACAGATAGAGATAAAAGTGTTTGGGACAGAAAAAACATTTTAACAAATCAAGACATTCTGACTTTACTTGCCACTAAAAATATCGAATTAGAAAATAAAACAGATACACGGTTTAGTTACTGCAATACTAATTACGCCATTCTTGCTTTAATAATAGAAAAAGTAACCAAGAAAACATATAAAGATGCTATGGCAGCGATTATATTTGAACCTCTTGGTATGAAAAACACTTATGTTTTTGATTACGAGAAAGACAAAAATACAGCAGTAACGTCTTATAAAGGAAATAAGGTTGAAATAGGTAAAGATTATTTAGATGCTGTTTATGGCGATAAAAACATATACTCAACTCCTAGAGATTTATTAAAATTTGACCGTGCCCGAAGTAGTTCTCAATTTCTAAATCCTTCATTATTAAAAGAAGTTTACTTGGGCTATAGCAACGAGAGAAAAGGAACAAAAAATTACGGTCTTGGGATTAGAATGATCAACTGGGATACGGGACAAAACTTTTATTTTCACAATGGTTGGTGGCATGGTAATACCTCATCTTATATAACATTAAAAGAGGAAGGCGTTACAATTATTGCATTGTCTAATAAATTCACAAGAAAAACCTATAATGTTAGGAAGTTGGCCGTTCTTTTTGGGGATTATCCGTTTAAGATTGGAGATGAATAAATTTAGGGATGATTTTTGTTTTAAAGGCTGAAATTAGTTGTACATTTGCAACCTAATTAAAAAAGGGGTCGACTGGTTTTGACAGCGAGTCGAATTGATACATAAGCACGTCGAGAACTGGGACAATTCTCGTTAATAAAAGGTTTCAAAACATTTACACGGCGAAGGAAACTACGCTCTTGCTGCATAATCCGAATTATAGTAAGATTAGCCTCGTCCTACCAGGTAGGAAAGCAGGATTCTCCTCGAAAGCTCTGGTTTTTAGCGTTCGAAACAGGGGAATCGTAAATTAAAACCTAGAATTTTGTAAGCTACGGGCAATTTTCGAAACTAAAGTAGCTAAGCAAAGTGTGGCTGTTTCTGGCCTAGCACTGCGTCGAAAATTCAATCAGGAAATAAGCGCGTAGAAAGTGTATGAATTGCTTGTTTGGACCCGGGTTCGATTCCCGGCGACTCCACTTTAAAAATCCGTAAATACTTTATTTAAAGTTTTTACGGTTTTTTTTTATAGTCTTTTATTTTAACATTTTCCTGTTACTAATTTTAATAAAAAAATATTAATAAAAGTAATAATTAAGCAATTGAATATTTATTCAATACAAGCTTTTAGTAGTAAAATCAGTAACTAGGAAGCATTTTCAAAGTTGAATTATGTTACCTAAAAGCAACCAAAATATTTTCTAGAACATTGCTACAAATTTTTTTAGCATGTTTTTCAATACTTTTCTTGGTGAGTATTACCTTTTAATCCTAGGAGAGTAAACATATCCCAAACTTAGTTCAGAAAAATCAGCTTGACCCAAATTTGCATTTATATTGGCTGCAAGAAATACATTGTATTGTGGAAATTTTTGAGTAGAAAAGGCGTAATACCTAAAACCCAAACGAGAGGAAATTACTTGTTTTATCTTGGCTTTAGACTCAAAATCTTGTGCAATATATTGTCCTGAGCTTGAACTTCCGTTGTTTAAGTACCAATCTAATTTATAGGCAGGTTTGTAAAAATTCACACCCAATTCCGTTTCGACACTGAAATGATTCATTAAAATTTCAAAATTAGCATACACTCCTAAAGTGGTTGCGTTGTGAAATGGATTTTCTTTTAAGTATGCAAATTGATTCTTTGATAACTCATCATTACTTTTTATAAAATCATAATAATCATCATAATAACGGTAATACATACCTAAACCATATTTGTAGGTCTTGTTTTTTATTTTTCCAATGGCAAATGATGCTGTGTAAACGTTTTTAACCGAGTTATAGCCTCTTGCCAACACTTTTTGTCCTAGACCAAAACGGGTAGAAACATAATTTTGTGTCTTTGACTGACTAGTATCTATAATTTTTTTCGAATCAATTAGCTCCTTTTTAGAATACTTAAATTCAGTTTTAAGCGTGGCCAAAACCGAATTCAAACCATGATTAGGCAATCTTGTATGTCCGTTAGAAAAATGCGTTGCCCCCACTCCTAGTTTTACAGCAACTTGGTTTGTTTGTGTCACATCATAATAAACAAAAGACCTAAATGCCCATGTAATAGGCGTTGACACCCCAAAATTACCTGGATTTGTAACCTTATCATAAATCACACTATGATAGGAAGCCCCGAGTCCTACTTGAAAACGAACTCTGTTTGTAAGGCTTTGGAGTACTCCAAAATCTAAAAAAGGCATAACGGCTACACTGTATCCTACTTGCTTTAGATTACCAAAATCAGCGTAAGTAACTGCAATTCCAGTTTTAGGATAATTCAAAAATTTAGCCCATGTTTCATTGTTATAGGTAGTTTTACCAAAAGTTAAATCTATACCTTTTTGATTTTCAGTCTCGGGAAAAATACTTATTGATGGTAATGTTTTACCCATAGAATACCCAAGTCCTATAAAACGATGATCCTTTTTACCATTTGAATCAATTCCTTGTCCGTAACCAATCCTAATTGAAAAAATTAGGAGCAAAAATAGTACTCTTAAAACCATACACTAATTAAAATCTATTACAAAGGCAGAATCTTTAAATTACCACCTAAAAAGCGGTAAAAATAGCAAAAAGAATAACCTAATAGTCAAATCTTTCACCAGATTCAAGGTAATTTTAAATGGAGATTTAATAACTCATACAAATTTATTTAAAATTCAAAGCCTGTTTCGTTCTAAAATTCCACTTTCAAAATACAATGTAACATAAGTCACTGACTGTGGTAAAAAGCATTACTACTTTTGCATAGATAAACCATAATAGGAGACATTTTTTCATACAAATACTTTAAAAAACAACTATGCTTCACATTCTACAAAATTTATTTTCCAAAAACGATAACAGTATCTTAAAAAAAATGATACAAGAGGGCGCCTTGTTAATAGACGTTCGCTCACAAAATGAATTTGTAGAAGGAAATGCAAAAGGATCTGTCAATATTCCCTTGGATCAAATTGAAAATAACCTACACCAGCTTAGGGGTAAAACTAATATTATTGTTTTTTGCAGAAGCGGGAATCGTAGCGGACAAGCAAAATTACTATTAAACAAAAATGGTATTGTTAATGTGACGAATGGCGGTACTTGGGGCAATATTCAAGACATTCTTAGCAAGATTACTGAAAAAAAATAGTGTTATGGAAATTACAAAACAAATTAATAAAGATCTTATTTTAAGAGAAAAATTAGCATTGCAACGAACAACATTGGCAAATCAATCTACATTTCTTTCTTTTTTAAGAACCTCAATGTATTTCTTGATAGCAGGTTTAAGCCTTAAAAATGTGATCAAAGTAGAGAATAGTATCTTGTTTGAAATCATGCTCTTTGGTGCATCTTTCGCAATTTTCACTATTGGGTGTATGAATTATGTAAAACACAAAAAATCAATTGCTTCTAATAAAAAACACATTGGTGAATATCAATTGGAATATTATGAATTTTAGCAAATACCTGCACTATAGAAACAAACTTTGTATCAATTATAATAAAACAGCATGTCTATGGAAATTTTAGAATTAATCAGAGAACCTTGGCCTTGGTATATTGCGGGCCCGCTAGTTGGACTTACCGTTCCGGCTTTGTTAATCATTGGCAACAAATCATTTGGCATTAGTGCTTCATTGCGTCATACTTGCGCCATATGCTTACCCGCAAACATTAAGTTTTTCAAATACGATTGGAAAAAAGAAATCTGGAACATGTTTTTTGTTTTCGGTATTTTATTGGGTGGTATACTTGCGTTCAGCTTTTTATCAAATCCTAATCCGATTATCATTGATGGAGATCTAAAAACCGAATTGGCAGGCTACGGCATTACTGAAATTTACGGAATGTTGCCAGAACAATTATTCTCGTGGGAAAGTTTGTTTACACTCAAAGGATTTTTCATGATGGTCGTTGGTGGTTTTTTCATTGGTTTTGGTTCTCGTTATGCGGGAGGTTGCACTAGTGGTCACGCTATTTCTGGTTTGTCTAATTTACAAATACCATCATTAATTGCAACCTGTTGTTTCTTCATAGGCGGATTGATTATGGCAAACCTTATTTTACCATTTATTCTTTCACTTTAAATCACAAATTATGAAACTAAAAGATCAAAATTCTGATTTCGAAACGCGTTCCCTAGACACCATTTGTATCAACGAAAGCCAATTGGAACACAAGTGGTACCATAATTTAAAATACTTAGTCATTGGTATCTTGTTTGGTATTGTTTTCATCAAAGCAGAAATTATCAGTTGGTATCGCATTCAGGAAATGTTCCGTTTTCAATCTTTCCACATGTATGGTGTAATTGGAAGTGCCGTTGTGGTGGGAATAATTTCCGTTTTCCTGATTAAAAAATTTAATATCAAAACTATTTATGGCGAAAGAATTGAATTTCATGACAAAACCTTCAACAAAGGACAGGTTTATGGTGGACTTATCTTTGGATTGGGCTGGGCAGTAACCGGAGCTTGTCCTGGACCGTTGTTTGCACAAATTGGAACGGGAGCCACCGTGATGATTGTAACACTATTATTTGCAATCGTTGGAACATGGGTTTATGGTTATTTTAGAGATACACTGCCTAATTAATTTCTTAAAAGCTAAAAAATAAGGTTACATATCTTTCTATATAAAAATATATTATTTCATTTTTTTGAAGAGTACTTATATACCTTTTCTATTCCCTCTGTTTTTTAAAAACATAACTTCTATAATTTTACTAGACATAGAGGTACTTACATCTAAATGATTGGATAAAATTTCAATAAGACTTTTTTCCTCTTTTTCTAATGTTCCGTCAGCTAAAAAGACGTCTAAGGCAAGAGCAAACAAGGTTTCTTTATCTTCGGTTTCTATCCAAGAGCAACAACCCTTTATATATTTAAGCTGTCCCAACTCTTGATATAATGCAACGGCAGTTTCATAATAAGGTCCGAAATCTACATTCTTAAATTTTTCTTTAGAATACAGTATTCTTGATAGCGATTTTCTTTCGGCTTCAGATATATAATGATCCGCTTTTATACAAGTATATAAAATTCCTAACCAGGCCTCAGCTTCAGATTGAATTGGGTTTTCTCCCATAATATTAATGTCTTTTTCCAAAATATTTTTTTGCTAAATTTACAATTAACCATTTATAAAAACAATCTAGAATGTGTGTATATTTGGATGTCACAAAAAAATTCAAAATAACAAGAGACTAACACAAACTTAACACCTTAAAGTTGAGCTTAAAAGAGTAACATTTTATATATTAGCATATAAATAACAATTCAAACTATAATTTTTATCTATTGATTTTTTAATTTACTACGAATGTTTTAAATAACTTTGTATTCAGAAAAAATAAAAAAACAAACATACTATGGAAAATAATGCAAAACCAACCTCTTACAATGTAAACGGTGAAAGCAAATGTCCTTTCTCTGGGGCATCATCTGCCGCGCCTAAACAAAGTGTTACTCACGGTAAAACAAATCGTGATTGGTGGCCCAACCAACTCCGTTTAAATATTCTTCGTCAGAATTCATTAGAGAACAATCCCATGGGAGCCAACTTTAATTATGCCGAAGAATTCAAAAAAGTAGATTTAGATACTTTAAAAAATGATATTAAAGAAGTTATCACAACTTCTCAAGACTGGTGGCCTGCAGATTACGGAAGCTACGGTCCCTTTTTTATACGTTTAGCTTGGCACAGCGCAGGAACATACCGTATTGCAGATGGTCGTGGTGGAGCTGGTTTTGGAACACAGCGATTTGCACCCTTGAATAGCTGGCCAGATAATGCCAACTTAGACAAAGCTCGTTTATTGTTATGGCCTATTAAACAAAAATATGGCAACAAAGTTTCATGGGCAGATTTAATGGTATTAGTAGGGAACTGTGCCTTAGAATCAGCAGGATTTAAAACGTTTGGTTTTGCTGGAGGTCGTGTAGACGTTTGGGAACCACAAGAAGATATTTACTGGGGACCAGAAAAAGAATGGTTGTCTTTAAGTACAGAACCACACAGCCGTTACTCAGGGGATCGTGAGTTAGAAAATCCTTTGGCTGCTGTACAAATGGGTCTTATTTATGTAAACCCAGAAGGACCAGATGGAAATCCAGATCCACTATTAGCAGCACGTGACATTAGAGAGACATTTGCACGTATGGCTATGAATGATGAGGAAACAGTTGCCTTGATTGCAGGAGGACACACACTAGGAAAAACTCACGGTGCTGCTGATCCTAATGTATATGTAGGAGCTGAACCAGCAGGTGCATCTATTGAAGAGCAAAGTTTAGGCTGGAGAAATACCTATGGCACTGGAAATGGTGCAGATACCATTACAAGTGGTCTTGAAGGAGCTTGGACTACTACACCAGTAAACTGGAGTAATAATTATTTTGAAAACCTATTTGGTTATGAGTGGGAGTTAACAAAAAGTCCTGCAGGAGCACACCAGTGGAAACCAGTAAATAATGGAGGTTCAGGAACAGTTCCAGATGCTCATGATGCATCAAAAACGCATCAACCAATGATGCTTACAACCGATTTATCTTTGCGTGTTGATCCTGCTTATGAGAAAATCTCTCGTCACTTTTTAGAAAATCCTGATGCTTTTAATGAAGCATTTGCAAGAGCATGGTTTAAGTTGACTCATAGAGATATGGGACCAAAAGTTCGTTATTTAGGAAATGAAGTACCAGCTGAAGAACTAATTTGGCAAGATCCAGTTCCTGAGGTTACATTTGAATTAATTAACGAGCAAGACGTTGAAGCACTTAAGGATTCTGTTTTATCATCTGGATTAAGTATCTCAGAGTTAGTAAGTACCGCTTGGGCATCGGCATCTACTTTTAGAGGATCTGATAAGCGTGGTGGAGCAAACGGTGCTCGTATTCGATTAGAACCACAAAAAAGTTGGAAAGTAAACAATCCTTCACAATTAGATCGTGTTTTAATTACGCTAGAGAATATCAAAAATGAATTCAATTCGCATAATACTGATAAAAAAGTATCTCTTGCCGATCTGATTGTATTAGCTGGAAACGCAGCAGTTGAAAAAGCTGCCGCAAATGCAGGAATTCAAGTTCAAGTTCCTTTTGCCGCTGGACGTACGGATGCTTCACAAGAGCAAACAGATGTTGAGTCGTTTGCGGTATTAGAGCCACAAGCTGATGGATTTAGAAATTATGTAAAAACTAAATATACCGTTTCTGCCGAAGAAATGTTAATTGACAAAGCACAGTTATTGACATTAACTGCTCCAGAAATGACAGTTTTAGTAGGTGGTATGCGCGTATTGAATACCAATTTTGATAAATCTCAAAATGGAGTTTTTACAAGCAGACCTGAAACACTTACTAATGATTTCTTTGTAAACTTATTAGATTTAAGAACTACTTGGAAAGCCGTTTCAGAATCTGATGATGCTTTTGTAGGTAGTGATAGAATAGCTGGAGGATTAAAATGGATTGGAACAAGAGTTGATTTAATCTTTGGTTCTAACTCTGAATTAAGAGCACTTGCAGAAGTTTACGGATACCACGATGCACATGAAAAATTTGTAGCTGACTTCGTATCTGCATGGACTAAGGTGATGAACCTTGATCGTTTTGACTTAGTGTAAATATTGAATTTTAATTTGTTTAAAAGGTGGTCTAGCAATAGGTCACCTTTTTTATGAAATCTATTTTGCTTTTCTCACTATAAAAAATGCCCCAATTAGTGTCTAACTTATTGGGGCATGTTCATTGAGTTGCTTTATAAAACTATAAAATCAAATTACAAAGTATAATCAGTGTTCACAAAATTTGATTCTTTACTATTTAATAATGCTTGTAATATTTCATTATTATACTCATTATCCTTTGAGGCAACAAAGGTTCTAATGGAGAACGAGCGCAACGCATCATGAATACTCAAAGTACCCACCGCAGAATCCTTACGACCTGTAAACGGGTACACATCAGGACCTCTTTGGCAAGAACTATTCAAATTTACTCGACACACTAAATTTACCAAACTATCGATTAATGGTGCAATGGTTTTAATATCCCTACCAAATAAACTAACTTGTTGTCCGTAGTTAGACTCAGCCATATCGTTTAATGGCTCTTGAATATCCTTGAAAGTCATCACAGGAACAACAGGACCAAATTGCTCTTCATGGTACACTCTCATTTCTTTATTCACCGGAAACAATACTGCTGGGAAAATATAATTTGAGGTATGCTCACCCCCTTTTTCATTTAGGATTGTAGCACCATTTTTAATTGCATCATCAATTAACTCCTGGATGTAAGCTGGCTTTTCTTTTTCCGGCAAAGGAGTTAACATTACATCTTTGTCCCAAGGATTTCCAAAATTGAGAGCATCAACTTTTGCAGCAAACCTAGTGTTAAATTCATCAGCAATACTTTCATGAACATATATTATTTTTAATGCTGTACAACGCTGTCCATTAAAAGATAATGAGCCTGCAATACATTCTTGAATAGTCAAATCAAGATCAGCATCTGGTAAAATAATGGCTGGATTTTTTGCTTCAAGTCCTAAAATTAATCGCAATCTGTTTTTATTAGGATGCTGATCCTGAAGTGCAATAGCTGATTTACTATTCCCTATCAACGCCAGAATATCCACTTTCCCAGATTTCATAATTGGCGAAGCTACTTCACGACCTCTACCGTAAATGATATTGATGGCACCTTTTGGAAAACTATTTCTAAAAGCTTCTAACAAGGGCGAAATTAAAAGAACTCCATGTTTTGCTGGCTTAAAAATTACAGTATTACCCATAATCAATGCAGGAATTAGCAATGAAAAAGTTTCGTTTAATGGATAATTATAAGGTCCTAAACACAATACCACACCTAAAGGCCCACGACGAACCATGGCGTTAACACCTTGGCTTTTAGTAAATCGGGATGAATTTCTATCTAATAATTTATAATCTTCAATAGTATCATAAATGTATTCCACGGTTCTATCAAACTCTTTTTCAGAATCTGGCAATGATTTTCCTATTTCCCACATTAGGAACTTTACTACCTCAGCTCGAGTTGTTTTCATTTGCTTGACAAAATTTGTCATGCACTTAATACGATCCGACACTTTCATGGTAGGCCAAAGTCCTTGACCATTGTTATAGGCATTACTTGCTGCTTGCACAGCTTCTAGAGCTTCCTCTTCTCCCATAAATGGTATTGAACCAAGAATGGTAGGGCCGTATTCCAGAGTAGATGAAATTGTAGAAAAAACAGCAGTAGTTTGTCCCTCCCATTTTTTTAATTCACCATCAACAAGATAGGTGTCTTGATTTAATAAACTCTTAATCTGATATTCTTCGGGAATCACATTCATTTTTTTGAGGTTTAAAATTAAAAATCAGCAAGCGCATGCGCAATATTAAGGCGTTACTACAGTACCTTCCCAATCTAAAATACCTCCTAGTAAATTATAGGTGTTCTCAAATCCTAATTGATTCATAATTTCACAAGCCTTTGCACTACGCATACCTGATCTACAGTATATATAATATTTCTTGTTTTTGTCTAATGCTTCAATTTCAGTTACAAAATCTTGTCCCCTATGAATATCAATATTTATGGCATTAGCTATAAAACCATCATTGAATTCGTCTTCAGTTCTTACGTCTAAAATTACTGTGTTTTGGTCGGCCTCATATTGAGAAACCCACTCTTCTTGTGTTAAATTCATAGTATTGTTTTTTGTAAAAATACGATGTTTTTAGCAAACAATTATCGTATCAATTGTTAATTAGATATTAATCCTAAGAAAACGATTGCGTAAAACATTCACTATCAATAAAATAAATAACAAACTTGATAAGCCTACAAAATCGATAGGAATTTGGATTTCAACAACCTATTAATGAGGGATTTAATTGTATTTTGCATTTAAAAAAAACTGATAAATTTGGCATTTTAGATTACTTTTATGGAAAATATAAATTCAACAAATGATTGACTTCATAAAAAAATCATTCAATTCCTTTTCTGCTGATTTGGTTCACGATATAGAAAATAATGCAGTTTTACAATCATATCCAGCTGGAACCGTAATTATGCGTACAGGTCAGTATATAAAAAGTACCGTACTAGTTATTCAAGGAAAAATAAAAATTTACAGGGAAGATGAAAATGGAGGGGAATTTTTCATGTATTATTTACAACCTGGTCAAGCATGCGCCATTTCTATGATATGTGCTACTAAAAACGAAAAAAGTCAAATTATGGCACTTGTTGTAGAGGATGTTGATCTGGTAATGATTCCGTTGCCATTGATGGATAAATGGATGATGCAACACCGAAGCTGGTACGAATTTGTTATTGACACCTACAGAAGCCGCTTTGAAGAAGTTCTTGAAGTGATAGATAGCATTGCCTTTAGAGCTATGGACGAAAGATTAGAATTTTATTTGCAAAGGCATTCAACCTCTTGTGGCTGTAAAGAACTAAAACTTTCTCATCAAGAAATAGCATCTGACTTAAATACATCAAGGGAAGTAATTTCTCGATTGTTAAAAAAAATGGAACAAAGAGGAAAAGTGTCACTTCATCGTAATAATATCGAACTTCTTTAAAACTAACATTTTACGTTTTTAAAAATCAGTTCACCTTTCAACAACATCGTTTATGGAATATTTAGGGTACATTGCATCCATCATAATTGGGCTATCACTAGGATTAATAGGCGGTGGTGGATCCATTCTTACCATACCTATTTTAGTATATCTTTTTAAAATAGATCCTGAAATAGCTACCAGCTATTCTCTTTTTATAGTAGGCATCACGGCATTATTTGGATGTATTAGTCATTACAAAATGGGGAATTTAAAAATCAAATCGGCTTTGTATTTTGCCATACCATCAGTTGTTTCAATATTAATAATTCGTGAAGTTATATTTCCCAAAATAGCCACTACCCTATTCTCAATAGCCTCTTATCAAGTCTCAAAAAATGTTCTTATTATGGCTGTTTTTTCAGTTCTCATGATTGCATCGGCACTTGCCATGATTAGAAAATCTAAAACAGTAGTAGTAACTTCAACTAAAACTAATTATCTACAGCTGAGTGGCATTGGATTTATCATCGGGATTGTAACGGGATTTCTAGGAGCAGGAGGCGGATTTTTAATTATACCTGCTCTTTTATTCTTTGCAAATTTACCCATGAAGCAAGCAGTTGGCACGTCATTGCTTATTATTTTCATCAACTCGAGTATTGGTTTTGGCGGAGATTTATACATTGGTACACCCATAAATTATAAAATTCTTTTTTTAATATCGGGGATGGCGTTTATAGGAATGATCATTGGTTTACAGCTTTCAAAAAAAATAGATGGAGCGCAACTAAAACCTATTTTTGGTTGGTTTGTGCTTTTTATGGGCATATACATAATTACTAAAGAATTTTTTTTTAAATAAAAACTTTATGTAACAAATATCACTGTACAAACAAAAAAACAGAAGTACATTTGTACTAATAAAAAATTATAAAATGAAAATTGAACAAATATATACAGGATGTTTAGCACAAGGTGCCTATTATATTACTTCAAATGGTGAAGCTGCCATAATAGACCCGCTTAGAGAAACGCAGCCATATCTTGATAGATTAAAAAGAGACGGTGTGGCATTAAAATACATTTTTGAAACGCATTTTCACGCTGATTTTGTGTCCGGACACTTAGATTTGAGTCGTTCTACAAATGCTCCTATTGTTTATGGTCCAAATGCCACTTGTGAATTTGAATGCATAACAGCAATTGACGGTCAAATTTTTACTTTAGGAAATGTTACAATCAAGGTGTTGCATACTCCAGGACACACCATGGAAAGTACTACGTTTTTATTAATTGATGAAAACGGAAAAGACCATGCCATTTTTTCTGGTGACACCTTATTCATAGGTGATGTTGGAAGACCTGATTTGGCTCAAAAAGCGGCTCACATGACACAAGATCAGCTTGCAGCTACCTTATATCATTCTTTACGTGATAAAATTATGACCTTGGCAGATGATGTTATTGTGTATCCTGCGCATGGTGCGGGTAGCGCTTGCGGAAAAAACATGAGCAAAGAAACGGTTTCTACCATTGGGAATCAAAAAGAAACAAATTATGCCCTACGTGCAACAATGACTGAGGCTGAGTTTATTGCAGAAGTTACGGATGGTTTATTGCCTCCGCCAGCGTATTTTGGTATGAATGTAGCCATGAATAAAAAAGGCTATGACAGTTTTGAAAGTGTTCTCAATTTAGGAATGCGAGCACTAACTCCTAGAGAATTTGAAACTGCTGCCGAAGAAAATGGTGCATTACTTCTTGATACTCGTAAAAACGGTGTTTTTGCAAAAGGATTTATCCCGCAATCAATAAACATAGGTATAGATGGTGATTTTGCTCCTTGGGTAGGCGCACTAGTGGCTGATGTACAACAACCTATATTGATAATTTGCGAAGTAGGACAAGAGGAAGAAACAGTAACGCGATTGAGTCGTGTAGGGTTTGATAACTTATTAGGTCATCTTGACGGAGGATTTGATGCGTGGGTGAATACTGGAAATGAAGTAGATACAATCAATAGAATTTCGGCAGGACAATTTGAACAAGAAGTAAAAATAGGTGAAAGCAAGATCGTTGATATTAGAAAAGAAACTGAATATAGTGCAGAACACGTAGATGAAGCCTATAATAAGCCACTTGCCGCTATAAATGAATGGATTAAAGATATTGACCCAAAAGAACATTTTTACATTCATTGTGCTGGTGGTTACCGCAGTATGATTGCGGCATCTATCCTTGAGGCTCGCGGTTTTAGAAACTTTACCGAAATTGAAGGAGGATTCAACGCAATTGCAAAAACGAGTATTCCAAAAACAGATTTTGTCTGCCAAAGTAAAATATTAAAATAATAAATCCTTCAGGAATAATTCTGTAGTAAATACTTAGAAACCCAAACTAGAAGTAACAATTAGAACAAAAAAATAATATGTCTGATTTAAAATGTTGTGTAGTCAGCTGCGAACAACCCATTGATGCTAATTATTGGGAATCGCAATATGTTGCACAAACTACAAAGTGGGATTTGGGAACCATAGCGCCACCACTTCAAGAATTTATAAATACTATAACCAATAAAGACTGGCGTATTTTAATTCCTGGTTGCGGCAACAGTCACGAGGCTGATTACTTGCTACAAAATGGTTTTACTAACATCACTGTTATTGATATTGCACCATCACCGGTTGCAGCCTTAACAAAAAAACATGCTAACAATCCAAACATAAAGATTATTCAAGGTGATTTTTTTACACATTCTGGTCAATATGACTGTATTATAGAACAAACCTTTTTCTGTGCTATTCCACCCTTCATGCGACAAAAATACATGTGGAAAATGCACCAACTTTTAGCTGAAAATGGAATTCTAGTTGGCCTGTTTTTTAACAGAGAATTTGAGTCTGGGCCTCCTTTTGGCGGAAGCCAAAAAGAATATGAAGCCCTTTTTAAAAATGCTTTCCGTATCCAAAAAATGGAGATTGCTCAGAACTCCATTTCGCCAAGAGCTAATTCAGAGTTGTTTTTTACGTTTGAAAAAAACACGAATGTGATTGTGAACTTGTATGAATTAAAAGGAGTTACTTGCTCTACATGTGCCGAAACAATAGATTCAAAATTAACTGATATCGAAGGTATACTTCAAGTTTCAATAAGTACAAACTTCCAAGAAATTGTCATTGTAAGTCAATCAATGATTGCAATTGAAAAACTTCAAGAAGCTCTTTTATATGAAGCTAATTATTCAATTGCGCCGCAAAGTACTATCTAGAAAATATGCAGTACTAATTTGTATTGAACTTAATATCTCTAAAAACCATAAAAAAGGTATTTGACTACTCAAATACCTTTTTTTTATGAACCTCATCGTTGAAAGTTATTTTTTCAACCAAGCTTGTAACACGCGCTCTAAATCCGTTTGAATTATTGGTTTAGGAAGATAATCATTCATTCCTGCTTCAAAACATTTTTCTTTGTCACCCACCATAATTCCGGCTGTAATTGCAATTATAGGAATATTTTGAGAGTTTTCAAATTTTCTAATCTCATCAGTGGCTTCATAACCGTTTTTATTAGGCATTTGTATGTCCATAAGAATTACATCAGGTCTTTCTTTATCGTACAACAATACTGCTTCGTTTCCATCTTTGGCTTCAAAAATTTGACAATTAGAAATGATTCTTTTAACCAATGTTTTGGCTAAAAGCATGTTTATTTTATTATCCTCAACAATCAAAACTCTCTTATTGTCTAGTATGCACTCAGGAGCTATACTTATGATATTACTTTTTGGAATGATTGGTATTTCTGTATCATTTTTGAAACTCGATCTTGTAAATTTAACCACAAAGTAAAAATCACTACCATCACCGTATTTACTTATTAATTCTAACTTACTATCCATCAATGCCAACAACTGATTTGAGATAGCCAGTCCTAATCCAGTACCACCAAATTTTCTATTTGTAGAATTGTCTTCTTGTACAAAGGATTTGAATATTTTTTCGTTATTATACGTTTTGATTCCTACGCCGGTATCCTTAACCGAAAACTTAATTGTTGCTGATTGTTTTTCATTTTTATCAATTTGACTAATATCCAATCTAATTTCTCCAAAATGAGTAAACTTTATTGCATTGCTTAACAAGTTTACTAAAATTTGCTTGAGTCTAACAGAGTCGGCCACGATGTATTGCGGCACTGATTTTTCAATATCAAGAATTAAGTTAATATTTTTTTTGATGGCCTGAATCTTAAACAAGTTGATTACTTGATTGGTAAGCTTAAAAAGATTTACTTTTTCCAAATTCAACTCCAGTTTACCCGACTCAATTTTGGAGAAATCCAAAACATCATTTACAATATCCATCAATGAAGTAGCTGATTCATTGACGGTGGTCATGTACTCTGCTTGGTTTTTCTTAAGATTAGACTTCATTAACAAATGAGTAAATCCTATGATACCATTTAACGGTGTTCTAATTTCATGACTCATATTTGCTAGAAAATCTGTCTTAGCTTTATTAGCACTCTCAGCTTGCAGTTTTGCACTTATAAGTTCCATTTCCATTACTTTTTGTTCTGTAATATCTATAAAACTAATTACAATTTCAGTAATGTTTTCGTCTTGGTTTAATTCTGGATAGCCATTTACTAGCAACCAAACAGTATCTTCAAGTGAGTGACGTTGGACTCCTATAGTAAATTTTTTAATCGCTTGTTTAGTAGCTACAATTTGGTTAACTGGATAATTTTCGAAAGTCATAATAGATCTATCTTCATTCAAAAATTCCCATGTTGAATCGATGGCTGTTAGGCCTTTCATTTGATCATCAGTTAACCCTAATAGTTCTGATGCTTTTTTATTATTGACAATTATTGCTGTATCCGCCCCATGAACAACAATACCAGCATCTAAGTTATTCAATAAACCTCTATATCTTTCTTCACTTTTAAATAACGCAAAATCAGATTCTTTTGCTTTCGTAATATCTCTACAAAGACAAATAAAGTGAATTTCATTTTCTAAATTTTCTTTCATTGGTGCAACCGAAAGTTCGAACCAATGTGTCTCTTGATTCAATTCAAGAGAGTATTGTTTACCCGCAGAAAATCCCTCTTTTGAAGCCTCTTGAATGGCTTCTAAAATAATATTTGAGGCATCCTCAGGAAGTACATCCGAAAACTTTTTTTCAAGAAAATATTCCTGTGGCACAGCCAGTAAATCATCTCTACGAGAGTGATAATTAAAAATTTTACCTTCAAGATTAATTTCAAAAAGCATATCTGGTATTGCACCGAGTATGGCCTCCATTTTTTTATGCATACGCATAAACTCGTCATCAATATGTTTACGCTCACTTACATCTCTTACAATAGCTACGATCCTACCATCTACAATTTTCTTGGCAGTAATTTCAACTGCTATTAGAGTTCCGTTTTTGTGCATCATGTTGCATTCCATTAACGTTTGCTCGCCGTTGATTAATTCATTAAATATTATTTGTCTTTTGACCAGCTCATCTATAATGTATAAATTCTTAAAGTTTTTGGTACATAATTCTTCTTTTGTAAAACCAAGCATTTTACAAGCGCTTTCATTAACTTCAAGTAATTTACCTTTGCTATTACTAATCATAATGGCATCTGAGGCTTGCTCAATCAAACTTTTATAGCGTTCTTCGCTGTTTACAAGCTGCTCTTTGATATTTTTTAATTCGGTAATTTCGGTCAATGCTCCATTGAGTAATGTTGCTCTTCCCTCTTCATCTCTAGAAATTACACCTCTATCAAAAAATATTCCATACGTTCCATCTGCTTTCTTGAATCGAAATTCATCAGACCAAGTATCAGAGGTTCCAGCATATGTTTCTTCCAGTTTTTTGATAACTCTATCTTTATCGTCTGGATGGAGTTTTGAACGCCAAACAATCATATTATTGACACCATTTGGTACTGTGCTACCAAAACCTAATAGGTCAATAAATGTTTGATTATTCCAACTCTCACCAGTTATTAAGTTTACTTCAAAAACAGCATCATTGGTAGCTGCTGAGATCATTTCAAAACGCTCATTGGCGGCTCTAATTTTTTCTTCTGCTTTTTTAATTTCGGTAAGATCGACTCCCATACCTACAATGCACTTTTTACCTTCGTATGAGATACATCTAGAGTTTACATAGTACGGAATTTTATTTTTAGACTTTGTAAAGAATTCAAGCTCAAAACCTTCGCTATTTAAATCCGAATTGCCTTGTTCGGTTTCAAAAATAGATTGAATTCGGGAAGCGAGTCTCTTTTTTTGATCGTCATCAAAGAAATCAAGTGGACTCATATTCAAAATTTCTTCTTCATTATATCCCATGATTTCTTCAAAGTTTTGATTCCATTTTACAAATTTTCCATTTTCGTCATAGAGATAAAAAATTCCAGGAAGGCTATTTATAACAACTTCGGAAAGCTGTTTTTCTTTCAAAATTTCTGATTCTGCAAGTTTACGCTCAGTGATATCTGTAATGGTACCTATATAACCTAGTATTTCATTTTTTACATTTCTCTCTGGTATTGCCTTACCCATTACCCAAGATACTGAGCCATCTGGACGTACAAATCTGTACTCCGAAAATGACGAGTTCATTTTTTTAGAATCATTATTCCAACGACCAGCAAGGTTTGTTAGATCATCTTGATGCACAGCCTTAAACCAACCGTACCCTAATGCTTCTTGAAAAGACAAACCTGATAATTGACTCCAATAAGGATTAACATAAGTAGTGTATCCTTTAGGGTCTGTTCTGAAAATTCCTACAGGAGAAACTTCGGTTAAAGTATGGTATCGTTGTTCACTTTCAAATATAGATTCCTCTGCCTTTTTTCGAAGTGCCTCTTTTTCAAATATTTCAAGCGCAAAAGATATATCTTCTGTAGCCTCAATAAGTAAAGAAATCTCTTCATCATCAAAAAAATTAATCTCACCAGCGTAAAATGTAAAGACTCCTACTACATTCCCAAACTTCATAATAGGTATAGCTAGTAATGATTTGTAATTTCTACCCAAGGCCTCTTGCTTCCAAAGATTCATTGTCGAATCAGTCTCAATGTTGTTACAAACTACATGCTTTTTATCATTAACCGATCTTCCTATTGGTCCTTGACCCTCAGGAAATTTTTTATTTGTAGAAATTGTCTTTATTACAGAAACGTAATTTTCATGCTCCCCAGCAACCATGACAGGAAGTACTTTTTCACAGTCTGGATCAATCATACCAATCCATGCTAGCTTAAACTTACCTATGTCTACTGCAATTGTACATGCTTCTCTAAATAAAGTTTGCTCATCTGTGGTACGCACAATCATTTGATTCATTTGACTTATAAATGAATATAGCCTACTAGCTTTAATGATTTTTTGTTCTCCTAGAATTCGATCCGTAATATCCGTAATAATACCATGACAAATTACAGTCCCCTCAGGTTCCAATACAGGCAACGAGTTTACATCATGCCAAACCATTCCTTTTTGCGGGTGAAAATATCGGTATTGCGTTTTTAGTGGGACTAGATTTGTTTTGGTTATTTTGATATTCTCTACAACGGTATGAACATCATCCGGATGAATGCGTTCAAATAGTTTACAAGTATCAAACTCAATTTCATCAAAAGTATAACCATAAATTTCTTGAATGGCATTACTAGCATACGTATAAGATAAAGATTGATCAACATTTAGTCTCATGGAATATATTAAACCCGGAGAGGTAGCTGCAATCTTAAAAAATTTATTACGTTCCTCATTTAATAATTCTTGTGCTTTTTTAGTAGATGTTACGTCTCTTAAATTAATAACAATACCTCCTATATCAGGATCATGCAGTAAATTGTTAACATATCCTTCGAGCCAGATGTAATGACCTTTTTTGTGTTTTAATTGTAAGGAAATTGAAAAGGGTGCACCAGGTTCATTGAGTGCTTTTTTTAATAAATATGGTATTTCTTTTTGATCATCGGGATGAATAAAATCAAAAACTGATATATCGTTGAAATCTTCATGTGACCATCCAGTAACTCTTTGTGCTGATTCACTCCTAAAGATGATGTTTAATTTTTCATCCACTAAGGAAATGATATCAACATTATTTTCTATCAATGCTCTAAAACGACGCTCGTTTTGAGCAATTTTATCTTCAATAGCTTTTTTCTCGGTAATATCTTTTACAAAACCTAGAAACCTATTTTCGGAAATTTTTACTGCTTCAACTTGCCAGTATCGTTTAGAACCGTTTTTTAAAAATGCCTGAATTTCTTTTTTAGCAACTCCTTTTTCAACTAAATTTTTAAATTCTTTATAATACTCCTTGTGATTTTCTATTCCGGATAAATCCCCAAACTTTTTAGTGAGCAACTCCTCTCTTGAATAGCCAGAAAGCACAGAAGCAGCGTGGTTCACTTCGAGATAATTGCCATCCTCATCTAAAACAAACACACCATCAGGAGCATTTTCTATGTAATTTTGAAACTTTAAATCACTTTCTTGCTGAATTAATTGTATCTGCTGATCAACCTCAACTTTTTCACGTTGTTTAATTTCAGATTCGATTCGCTTTTTTTCAGTTATATCTTGTACAGTTCCATTAAAGGCAATGATTCTTCCTGTTTGGTCTTCCTGAGGAATGACAATGGCATACAACCATTTTACATCATGGTTTGAAAGATTAACTTTTCGCTCTAAATAAAACTCTTTTTTATCAATTTTTGCATTATTTATTTTTTCTAGAAAAAAAGAAGAATCCTCTTTTGAAAAAATATTTAAAAATTCCTGAAATAAATCTTGGCCAGCCGCCTTTGTTAATTCATAAATAGCATATAATTCCTTGGACCAAAACATTTCTTTGGTATCTAACTCATATCTCCAGCTACCCATTTTTGCAATATGTTGGGCATCATTGAGTAATTTTTCACTTTCTGATAATTGCTCTTGAATTCTTTTTACACACGTTACGTCTCTACCTATACCATAAGCTAAACCGTGTTCATGTGATACGGTGATAATCCATTGGATAGAAATAATCTCACCATTTTTTTTTACATAACGATTTTCAAAATTTATTGATTCTTTTTCCGTACCAAGCCTTTTTACTTCATCTATACTTTTTTCAAGATCTTCAGGATGTATAAAATTCAGAAAAGGCTGCGATAAAAGTTCTTCTTCAGTATAACCTAAAACTACTGCAAATGTTGGATTAATTTCTTTAAAATACCCATCAGTACTTGCTACACATACAAAATCCTGTGAACTATGAATCAATTGTTCAAAGTTATTTTTACAAGATTCTTTTTCTATAAAAGTTTGAAGTTGTATTTCTTTTTGCTTTACTAAAATAAGCAATTCATCATAGCTGTAATTAGCCTCATTCATAAAACATTAGATTAAAGT
>NZ_QKNZ01000067.1:0-8966 GCF_014156605.1 Flavobacterium sp. SOK18b | reverse complement strand
ATAATGGCCTTATTAACATTCGAAGCAAGGATCTCGATTTACCTTTATTAGACAATGAAAAGTTTTATGAAAACTATAGCAGTACCCCAATACTAAGTATCGGGTTACCAATTCTTATTTTAGGGATATTCGGTTTTGTGTTTACTTTCTTTCGAAAAAGAACATCTAGTAAATAGATGTTACTAAAAAAGTTTCCAAACTAGAATAGTTTACGATATATTTGTAACATGTAACGTATTTCACGAATAAAGAAATACCTTAAAAAAATAAAATAAAACAGATGAAATTTATAGTATCGAGTTCATACTTATTGAAACAATTACAAGTTTTAGGGAATGTAATCAACAGCAGCAATACATTACCTATTTTAGACAATTTCTTATTTGATCTAGATCATAATGTATTGACCGTATCTGCCTCTGATTTAGAGACTACTATGTCTGCAACCTTATCAATCGATTCAGAAAGTAAAGGTAGCGTTGCCGTTCCTGCAAAATTACTTTTGGAAATTCTTAAAACTTTTCCAGAGCAGCCCTTAACATTTACTATAGAAGATAACAGTACCATAGAAATAAGTTCCAACTCAGGTAAATATGCGCTTGCGTACGCTCCTGGTGAGGAATTTCCAAAATCAGTAAACCTTGAAGATCCATCTGTAACACTTGTTCCTGCTGATGTTTTGGCTACAGCAATAAGCAAAACTATTTTTGCTGCAGGTAATGATGATTTACGTCCTGTAATGTCTGGAGTGTTTTTTCAATTCTCGCCAGAAGGTTTAATTTTTGTGGCAACTGATGCGCACAAATTGGTAAAATATGCTCGAACTGATGTGACAGCCTCTCAAGTGGCTGATTTTATCATGCCAAAAAAACCATTGAACATCTTAAAAAATATTTTAGGATCTTCGGATGCAGAAGTTAAAATTGAATATAACGATTCGAATGCTACTTTCTCTTTTGACAATTACATTTTGATGTGTCGTTTAATTGATGGAAAATATCCAAATTACGAAGCCGTAATCCCAAAAGAGAATCCAAATAAATTAATGATTGACCGTACTCAATTTTTAAGTTCTGTGCGTCGTGTAGCTATCTTTTCAAACAAAACTACACACCAAATTAGATTGAAAATTGCTGGTGCTGAGTTAAACGTATCTGCAGAAGATATTGATTATTCTAACAAAGCCGAAGAAAGATTGACTTGTGATTACCAAGGTGATGATATGCAAATAGGATACAACTCTCGTTTTTTAACCGAGATGTTGACCAACTTACAATCGGATATGATTATGCTTGAAATGTCTTTACCTAACAGAGCTGGAATCTTAACTCCAGTTGATGGATTAGAGGAAGGTGAAACTGTTACCATGCTGGTAATGCCAGTAATGCTTAACAGCTAAGATTACCATTTAACATACGCTATTAACCAAACCATTTTTATATTGAAAAAAACCGCTATTCATATTTGAATAGCGGTTTTTTTATTACTCAATTTTCGTGTACGAAATACATTTTTGTATTACCGTTTTTCAAAGCTTCTTTGGCGTCTTTATGATTTTTTTCGAATGTATCAATGTTAGTACCTTTGCAAATTCCATAAGAGTAATGATATTTTAGAATTTCTAAATCTTTTTTATCAAACACTTTCTTTTCTTTTTTACACGTTGAAAAATAACTACTACAATTACTGGTGTCATAGTTTTGAAAAAAATAACCTAACGTTTTAAAAAAAAGAATTTTTGTATTAGTTAAAATTTGCTCATTACTTATATCTTGCTGCTTATTCATTTTTAAAGTACATTCATAAATGTTTTGCTTACCATTCCAGTTCAAGTAGTAACCTTCTTTACTTAAAATTCTCGGATCTAAATTGACATCAGTATCATTCTCGATTGCATAAATAACATAATTTGACTCTTCTTTATTTTTTACAAAACTGATTTTTAAAGAATCAACTTCCTTGTCAAGATATTTGGCAAAATCAACAAGATGGGTTTTGTAATATTTATCTACTGATTTATCGAAGTAAATTTTAATTTTATCTTTCCATATTTTCATTGTTGGTGCTAATCTATCTACTTTTCTTTGATATTTTTTGTTGTAAACAAGTTGTTTGTATCTTTCTAAAAATAAGGAATCTTTTTCTTCGTATGCAATTCTTACACCCTTTAATTCATAGCCTGAAACCTCAATCAACGTATCTCCTTTTTCTACATAAAATCCTAATGAATCAACTTCTTTATTCTTTTTTTTTATCTCATTAAATGCTCTTTTATTCATTCTGATCACACTTTTAAATGAAGCAGAATTATGATGTTGTGCCAAAAGTAAAGTAGTAAATAAAAGAAAAAAATAATTGAAAAGTTTAATTTTCATAACGTAATTGATTAGATTAGAGTATAAAAATAGGTTTTTATCGTAAATAAAAACCTGTTTTTATAATGATTTTTTTTAAATCACTCCCATTTTTTTCATTAAAAAAGTAGCGCTTTTGTTTTTACAAATTCCGTCACGAAGTTTGTAATCAAAATGGAGCTCATCATTAACAATCTCTACTTCAAAACATTTATTTACTAAGGTTTCAGGATATTCATTTGTAGTAAGGCAAACTTCAATATCATGCGTAGCAATGGCACCAATAGCATTTTTAGCAATCACTTTCTTAACTACTTCTATGGTACCGTTTCGCTTGTCATCAGAATTTGTACCGCGCAAAATCTCGTCTAGTAAAATAAAAGCTGGTGTATGATGCAATTCGTCCATGATTTGTTTTAAGCGTTTTATTTCAGCAAAAAAATACGATTCACTATCTGCTAAGGAATCAGACAATCTCATGGATACTAACACTGGTAAAGGATGAATATTAGCTTGTAACGCACATACAGGAGAACCAATTCCTGCAAGAACAATATTGATACCTAAACTCCTCAAAAAAGTACTTTTGCCAGACATATTAGATCCCGTTAATATCATAAAAGACTGTGGATAAAAACAAACGTCATTGCCAATCCTAGTTTTTTTGTTCAACAAAGGATGACTCAGTCCTATAAAATCAACTTCATACTTGGTGTTTAAACTTGGATAAACAAAATCTGGATTGTTGTACCCAAAATTTGCTAAACTGTTGAGCATTTCCATTTCACCAATAACGTTCAACCATTGCTCTAGCGCGACACCATTGTTGTTTTTCCATTTTAATAAAGCCTTAAAAACATGCAAATTAAAAAGGAAAGTTCCGTTAAAAACGGTTGCAGTTACAAAATTTCCAATACTATCCATATTAGAAAACAATTCAGATAATTTTTTTAAATGCGCGCTGGCATTTCCATTTTCAATTTTTAATTGCTGTTGCAACTGAATTAGTTTTTGAGATGTAAAAGGCTCCTTTTCAATTTTTTCTAATAGTAAACTGTATTGGTGAATTGTAATATCAATATTTGTTGAGGTGGCTACTTCGGCTAGAATGCGTTTGACAAACCTTCCTAAAACCATCAAATTAAATATAAAAACATAACCCAGAATTGAGGCGAAAATAAGTTTTGAAGTTACAGCATACAATATCAAAAAAGTAATGAAAAGTAGCGGTGATAGGTATGAAATTAAAACAGTCATTCGCGAAAGCGGTGCACTATTAAATGTAGTCCAACGCATTAAATTTTGGTAACTAGTTGCCGTGTCCTCTCCTACTTTGGCCACAGCCAAAAACTCTTGACGCCACTCTATTTTAGCAGACAACTCCCTCACTGCCTCTTGATTTTGCTCAATCTCAGTATTGGGTGCTATGGACAACAATCGGTTTGCAAATATTTTTTTTCCTATGTAGGTAGCTGTTCTATTTAAATTTTGGAATAAAGAATGCGCACCAAAAATATCTAAATCATACGCATACGGATGATGAAAATCATTAAATTCTATTCCATTTTCAAAAGGAATAGCTTTACCCTCTAAATAAGAAATCTCATTAGTATTAATGTCAATTAAAGCCTTATTTATCTTTCTTTTAGTATTTATAGCCGTATGCAAACGCATTAAAAAAATAAACAAAACCAGAAAAAAAACAGCTGCCAGACTGTATAGTAAAGCATTTGTTTTTAAATAGTTATAAATTGAAACAAAAAAAAGCACCATAGCCAGTAATCTACTTATACTGATGCTATTGTACTTTTTTGTTAAGGTTGATGCTACTTGTGAAAATTGAGCAACTCTTGATTTATAAATTTCCATATTTTGAATTGATGATTTACAAATATAGTAAATTAGTTCCCTATCCATCTCAATTAAAAGCAATGGCGCCCCTATACTACAAGTCGCGCAATATCTATAACTTTAGAGGCTCCATTGCTGCATTATTGAGTTGATTTCAATTGTAATTTATGCAAACGTTTATAAAATCAAAAGGCTTTAAAATATGATACTCTCATAAACTGCTTCGTTTTTATAACTTTCATTGGATCAAACAATTCCTGTCGAACCATTTTAAATTCGAAAAACAATACAAGCAACTATTAAAATTATACCACAAAACCGCTCTTTTCTATTCTATATCAGCAGGAATGGCTAAAATTGGTAAATCAGTATAATTGGCCATTTTTCGTGTTAAACTCGAATTGAAAATACCCGCTAAAAAGCTTCTTTTGTAATGCAACAAAGTGAGTACATCAATGTCTTTTTGCTGAATAAAATCGTAAATAGAACCTTGTACATCATCGCTAATCATAACGTGAAATTCTACTGGGTCGGCACTAAACTCATCTTCCCAAGCTTTAATCGTATCTTTGGTAACATCAGAACTAGCTGTTTTTACATACAAACATTTTACTTTAGCTCCTGTTTTGCGCGCTATAGCTAAAACTTGTTTTAAAGCTTTTTTGTCTTTTTTTCTAAATCGAGTGGTAAAACAAATTTGGTGAATGGGTCTGTATTCAGCATCCCCAGGAACGCACAATACGGGAACAGTTCCGTCAGTAATAATGTTTGCCGTATTGGTACCCGCAAAAAAATCGTCCCAACCTTGCACTCCATTTGTTCCCATGACAATAAAATCAATATCTTCATCTTGCGTAATATCAAAAATACAAGAGGTCAAATCGCCTTCAGTCAATCTATGCGATAATGTAATGTGCTGCAAATTGAGCCCTTCTGCAATGGCTCGTAATTTAGGAACCTCATCCTTAAACTGTTCAAATTTACTCAACTCGACTGAGTTGTATAAAATGGTATAATTAGCAGGAAAAAATGAACTATCATAAGTAGGCGCATCAAAGGTGTGCAACAATACTATTTCAGCTTTTACTGTATTTGCAAATTTTAAGGCATGTACAAAAGCATTTGTGGCAACAGGAGAAAAATCGGTAGGGAAAAGAATTTTTTTCATAGCATGTGTAGTTAAAAGATTAGTTGTTGTAACAAAGATAAGCTCTTACTTGCACTAGAAGTATGACATTTGTCATACTAGCATCACTATTTTCAAAATTATTTTTCAGTAAGGCAGTTGTCTTGCGCTCCCACCAATTTTGGTTACTTTTGTATAAAAATAAATCAAAATGATTCCTCAAGACTCCATTGTTGCCCTTGCCACACCATCTGGTGCCGGAGCAATTGCTATAATACGAATTTCTGGCCAAGATGCTATTCCTATTGCTGATAGTGTTTTTAAATCCATAAAAAATAAAAACTTAGTCTCTCAAAAAACCCACACCCTTCATTTAGGTCATATTGTGGATGGTTCCAAAACGCTCGATGAAGTATTGGTTTCTGTTTTCAAAGGACCAAACTCCTATACCGGCGAAAATACCATAGAAATTTCTTGTCATGGATCAACGTATATTCAGCAGCAAATTATTCAATTATTGCTTAGAAAAGGATGCCGAATGGCCGATGCAGGTGAGTTTACTCTACGCGCTTTCTTGAACGGAAAACTGGATTTATCACAAGCCGAAGCCGTAGCCGATTTAATTTCGTCAGACAATGAAGCCAGCCACCAAATTGCGATGCAGCAAATGCGTGGTGGTTTCTCTAATGAAATTGCCAAATTGAGAGAAGAACTTTTAAACTTTGCTTCGCTTATCGAACTCGAATTAGACTTTGCCGAAGAAGATGTAGAGTTTGCAGACAGAACCCAGTTTCACGAATTGTTGAATCGAATTGAGTTTGTACTAAAACGCTTGATTGATTCCTTTGCGGTGGGTAACGTAATTAAAAACGGTATTCCCGTTGCTATTGTGGGTGAACCCAACGTAGGAAAATCAACGCTTTTGAACGCTTTACTCAACGAAGAACGCGCCATTGTATCTCACATTGCGGGCACAACACGTGACACTATCGAAGACGAATTAGTCATTGGCGGCATTGGTTTTAGATTTATTGACACAGCTGGTATTCGAGAAACCAAAGACTACGTAGAAAGCATTGGCATTCAAAAAACTTTTGAAAAAATAGAACAAGCGCAAGTGGTTTTATATTTGAGCCCCCTAACCCCCAAAGGAGGAACTCTTGATGCTGAAAATATCAAAGAAGTTCAGATTGAATTTGAGAAAATTAAGAACCAATTTCCCTTGAAGCCCTTGATTATTATTGGAAATAAAAAAGATTTATATTCTGATAATGAGATTGAGCATATCAAGAAAGAAATTCCAGAAATACTACTTTTGAGCGCCAAAAATAAAGAAGGGGTTGACGAACTCAAAAACCAATTGCTTTCCTTTGTCAACACCGGTGCGTTGCGCAACAACGAAACCATTGTGACCAACACCCGTCATTATGATTCCTTATTA
The DNA here is from genome assembly GCF_014156605.1 of Flavobacterium sp. SOK18b. NCBI lineage: Bacteria > Pseudomonadati > Bacteroidota > Flavobacteriia > Flavobacteriales > Flavobacteriaceae > Flavobacterium > Flavobacterium sp. SOK18b. The sequence continues at coordinate 2,194 of NZ_QKNZ01000067.1, read as the reverse complement.
AAAGCTCTTGATGAGATTAGCAAAGTGAAATACGCGCTTGAAACCAACCTTTCTAGCGACTTGATGGCGCTTGATATCCGCGAAGCATTATACCATTTCGGGATGATTACCGGTCAGGTAACGAATGATGAATTACTGGGGAATATATTTGCGAATTTCTGTATCGGGAAATAAAAGAACTTTCTTTAAGCATTATTAACTTTCTATAACTTGACAACCATTGATTTAGCTGTATTTTAGCTTTCTAGTAATAACTTTAATTCATACATTTGTCACACTCGATGTACACCTCAGAACAAAAAAGGTGTAAAAATGTACACCTATGAATATTACTTTAAAGAAAAAGAAGTTAAAAAATGGTAAGTTCAGTCTATACCTTGAATACTATAAGGGTTCTACTCTAAACTTAGATGGCAAAAGGATTCATTTAAGAGATTTTGAGTATCTAAAATTATATCCAAATCAAGATCCAAAGACTGCTGCTGAAAAAAAAGAAAATAAAGAAATTGACACTTTAAGTGAACAAATATTATCTATCCGTAAAGCGGAATACTTTCAAGGTAAGTTTGACATCAAAAACACGTCTAAGTCAAAAAGATTGTTTTTAGATTATTTTATAGAGAAAACTGAGGAAAAAATTGACTCTCCTAAAAACTACGGGAACTGGACGGCAACTTCTCTCCATCTAAAAAGATGTATTTCATCAAATCTTACATTTGATGAAGTTGATGAGAACTTTGTCAAGCGAGTTCGTTTGTACTTTGACAAAGAAGCTAAAACAAAAAGTGATACACCTCTGTCAATTAATTCAAAATATTCTTATTATAACAAGTTCAAAGCTTGTCTAAGAGCTGCATTTGATGATGGCTATTTATCAATAAATTATGCTTCGAAAACAAAATCATTTGAACAAGCGGAAAGTCAAAGAGAATATCTAACGCATCAAGAGCTACAATCACTAGCTAATACTCCTTGCAAATATGAAATTTTAAAACGAGCCTTTATTGCATCTGCATTGTCAGGTCTTCGGTGGAGCGACATAAATACTTTAGTTTGGTCAGAAGTAAGGGATGAAGACAATGGAGTTAGTAGAATAAATTTTCGTCAGCAAAAAACTGAAGGAGTTGAATATCTGTATATTTCAAATCAAATCAGAGAGTTGTTTGGAGAACGACAAGACCCATCAGAAAGAGTTTTTAAAGGCCTAAAATACAGTGCTGTATACAATAATGAAATAGTACGTTGGTGTAATCGAGCAGGAATATCAAAACATATAACGTTTCACAGCGCCAGGCACACGAATGCTGTTCTTTTACTTGAAAATGGGGCAGACATTTACACTGTATCTAAAAGACTTGGACACAGAGAAATTCGCACAACCGCAATTTATGCAAAAATTGTTGATCAAAAAATGAAGGAAGCTGCTAATTTAATACCCAATATTAAACTTTAATATTATGATATATTCATATTTCAAATATTCAAAAAATCACGATCAATTTGCTAAATACTTAAAAAATAATTGTAAAGATCCTAAGGAAAACTTATCCATCAAAAGGAAAATAAATAAATTTAATGAATTTCAGTTTTTAACCCTTCTTGTTGATGTCACACTATACAGGAATGACGATCCCCTTACTATTGATACTCTCAATTATTTTTTTTATCTGGACTTTGAAGTACAACCAAAAAATCAATTTCATGATTACACACTTAGACTTATTGATGACCCTTACTTCGAGAAGATATTTATGGGAGAAGTAAAAGCATATTTAAATTGTACATATGAATTAGATCTTTTAATTAACTATATATTTGAAATTACTGAATTCTCAAAACAATCCAAAATAAGGAAACTTACAGTTTTGAGTGATAGAGTTTTAAATGATATGTGGCATGATCTTTTAAGTGCTAAGTATTTATTTACTAATTTTTGTGAGAATAAAAATAATTACAACGATAAAAGATTGGGTGTCTTTGTTTTAATAAAAAAAGCATTGGAAGATTTTGAAAATCATATTTCTATGACAATTGATGGTCTAGAAGAAAAAATTGAAATCCTTTCAAAACCAAACTTCACCAATGAAAGATCCTTATTAAACATTGACAATAAAATTTTAAAAAAAATATATTTTGGTTTGGAAAAACACATGTTCATTGACCAAGAAAAAACCTCTGAAGAAGACTTTATAAA
>NZ_QKNZ01000066.1:0-49027 GCF_014156605.1 Flavobacterium sp. SOK18b | reverse complement strand
ATACGGTAAAAACCATGCCATATAAAGACATGATGCCATAAATTTTTGTTAAAGATATAAAATGTTTTATTGTAATGAAATGAAAGTTCAATTGATATTAAATTTTTACATTTAGTTCAGTTTTTACCAATTTCAGTCAGTACATTTGTTATTAATATAAATAAAAATTCTTTTTTTTAATTTTAAGTAAATGAAAAAAAACAAGCCACTAATACTTATTACAAACGACGATGGCATTTCGGCACCTGGGTTGAGAGCTTTAATAGCTGTAATGCAAGAAATTGGCGAAATTGTTGTTGTTGCTCCAGATAAACCTCAAAGTGCTATGGGACATGCCATTACCATAAACAGCACTTTATACCTAAATAAAATATCCAAAGATACCGACCCCTTTTTAGAATACAGTTGTTCTGGAACTCCAGTAGATTGTGTTAAACTTGCCGTAAATGAAATCTTAGAAAGAAAACCAGATCTTTGCGTATCTGGAGTAAATCATGGTTCAAATTCATCCATCAATGTTATCTACTCAGGCACCATGAGTGCTGCCATGGAGGCGGGAATTGAAGGTATACCCGCTATAGGATTTTCTCTTTTGGATTATGATTGGAATGCAAATTTTGATGCCATCAAAACCTTTATTCGTAAGATTGCGCTACAAGTTCTTGAAAATGGCTTACCCGAAGGTGTATTACTGAATGTTAATTTTCCAAAACTACAAGAAGAAAACATAAAAGGAATACGAGTATGCCGTCAGGCAAAAGCCATTTGGGTAGAAAAATTTGACAAACGCAAAACGCCTCAGGGCAGAGATTATTACTGGCTTGCAGGAGAATTTGTTAATCAAGATCATGGAGAAGATACTGATGAGTGGGCATTAAAAAACGGATACATATCAGTAGTACCTGTACAATTTGATTTAACAGCGCATCATGCCATTCAACAACTTAACACCTTTACATGGAATGAATAGTAGAGACATACTTATAGGATTTATAATAGGACTTTTGACTACCAGTTTAGGCAGTTTTATTTTTATTTATTTTTTTACAGATTACCAATTTATCGCGGGCATTCAGATCTTAAAATCTCAAGGGAATCTTGGAAAAATAATCACATTAGGCTGTGTATTAACGTTAGGAGCATTTGGGGTAGCTCTAAAATTAAACAGAGAAAAAATCGCGCAGGGAATTGTGTTTTCAGTAATTACTTTAGCCATTTTAACCTTAGTAATATAAATACAGAATTCGTTTTTTAAATTTAGCTTTTACAACCATGAAATATTACATAATTGCAGGTGAAGCCTCTGGCGATTTACACGGCTCAAACTTAATGAAAGAGCTTTTCAAAAAAGATCCACATGCAGAAATTCGTTTTTGGGGAGGTGATTTAATGGAGAATGTAGGTGGCACCTTAGTAAAACACTATCGTGAGCTTGCATTTATGGGTTTTATTGAGGTAGTCTTCAATTTAAAAACGATTTTAAACAACATAAACATTTGTAAAAAGGACATTCAGAAATTCCAACCTGATGTGTTGATTTTTATAGACTATCCTGGATTTAATCTCCGAATTGCAAAGTGGGCTAAAAAACTAGGAATCAAAACACATTACTATATTTCTCCTCAAATATGGGCTTGGAAAGAAAGTAGAATTACTGATATCAAAAGAGACATTGATAAGATGTATGTTATATTACCTTTTGAGAAAAAATTCTACGAAGAAAAACACCAATATCCAGTTGACTTTGTGGGACACCCCTTGATAGATGCCATTCAAAACAAATCGAATGTTACTGAAATAGATTTTAGAAAAGAAAACAATCTGAGTGACAAACCAATTATAGCAATACTTCCTGGAAGTAGAAAACAAGAAATTACAAAAATGCTGCAAATCATGCTCAGTGTTTCTAATGATTTTCCTGAATATCAATTTGTAATTGCTGGGGCTCCTAGTCAGGAATTCTCTTTTTATACCCCATTTATAACACAAAGTAACATTCAGTTTGTAGCAAATAAAACCTATGAATTATTACAAAATGCGACAGCCGCTTTAGTAACCTCAGGCACGGCTACACTTGAAACGGCTTTATTTAAAGTACCGGAAGTAGTATGCTACAAAGGCAATTGGATATCTTATCAAATTGCAAAAAGAATTATCACATTAAAATACATATCATTAGTCAACCTCATTATGGACGAAGAGGTAGTTACAGAACTCATTCAAGATGAATGCAATTCCAAACGCATCAAAGAAGAGTTGTACAAAATCTTGAAAACCGAAAAACGCAATACTATTTTAGAAAAATACATACTTCTTGAAAACAAATTAGGTGGTCGTGGTGCCAGTGAAAAAACAGCAGCTTTAATTGTAAATGATTTATTTTAAATTGAATTTTAAAACTTCGTACATACCAATAAAACAAGTACTTCGACGCAGTATAACAGTTGCTGTTATTGTGATTTTGGGTTACAGTTGTGCACCTAGAAATTATAGTTCAACGGCAAACAAAAGTGACTACAAAGAAATAAAACCTACATCAGATAAAAAAAAGATAGAAAAAACACTTCAATCAGTAATAGAAAATGCCTCAAAAGAGCTTGGAGCTCCCTACAAATATGGAGGAACTAGTTCAAAAGGATTTGACTGCTCTGGATTAATTATTACCATATTTAAACAGCAAGATATTATTTTACCACATAATTCTCTACAATTGTCCAAAACTGGACTAGTAATTAATGTAAAAAAAGATAAAGTCAAAAAAGGGGATTTAGTATTTTTTTCTAACAGCAAAAATAATTCAATAGATCACGTGGGCATTGTAATTGACACCTATGATGAGGAAATAAAATTCATCCACGCCTCTACTTCAAGGGGTGTAATTGTATCCTCTACTATGGAGCCATACTATAAAAAGAGTTTTGTTCAAGCCAATAGACTTTTTTAATTTTACAATTTTCTAACTAAAAAATAGTTCTTACTTATTTAAAATGTGTACTTTAGAGTTATGAAAGTGCTACATTTCCCACTGATAAAAATTACAATTGGTTTTATAATAGGACTTATTTTGTCTCATTATATCTTTTTCCCCACAAAATATATTTTTGTAGCAATACTACTTTCAGTTTTTGGATTAGGAGCACTACACTTTTTTCTCAAAAAAAATAAAAAAGCAGCACCATTATTTGGGATAAGTATATTGTTTTTAGCAGGATTAATTGGAGTTTCAACGCAACGCATACATTCTGATAGTTTCAGGGAGAGTCACTACTTACAAGTTAAAAATGTATTCGAACAAGAAAAAACTTATACACTAATCATTAGAGAAAAATTAAAAAAAACTTCATTTAGTGATCGATATGTGGCAATAATTACTCACATTAATAATGAAAATAAATCAGGTAAAATAGTACTGAACATCAATAATGATAGTATTGAAAATGCCTTAGAAGTCGGGAGCTTACTGCAGTTAAAGACCTCATTACACCGCAATACTTCACCCAAAAATCCTTATCAATTTGATTATGGAAAGTATTTAGAAAACAAACATATTTATGGCCAAATGTACACGTCAAGTGACGAAATAAAAATTGCAAAACAATTAAAAAAAGATCTTTGGTATTACTCGGATGCATTAAGAACACGCATTTTAAAAAACTTACAACATCATAATTTTAACGATGAAGAACTTCAAGTTGCCATGGCACTTATACTTGGGCAGCAACAAGAAATCTCGCCTACTATTATTAAAGACTATCAATTTGCAGGTGCTGTACATATTTTATCCGTTTCAGGACTTCATATAGGTTTCATACTAATGTTTATGACATTGGTTTTAAAACCTATACCAAACAATAAAAAAGGTTCGTGGATAAAGCTATTTATTATACTAACATCACTTATTTTATTTGGTATACTTGCTGGACTAGCACCATCAGTGGTACGTTCTGTGACAATGTTCTCTTTTATTGCAATTGGAAATCATCTTAGGCGCAGCGTAAACATATATCATACATTAATCGTTTCCATTCTAATAATTCTACTTATTGAACCTTCATTTCTATTTGACTTAGGATTTCAACTAAGCTATTTAGCGCTCTTTTTTATAATTTGGCTACAGCCAATGTTAAGCCTACTATACCAACCCAAAAATAAATTAACAAAATATTTTTGGGATATTTTAACCGTATCATTTGCAGCACAAATTGGTACCCTTCCATTAAGCATTTATTATTTTCATCAATTTCCTGGACTCTTTTTTATATCCAATATAATAGTAATACCATTATTAGGTGTAATAATGGTTCTTGGGGTACTGGTAATGCTTTGCGCTGCTGTATATGATACACCACAATTTTTATCTCAATTGTTTGAATGGAGTATCTATTTTCTAAATAAAATCATTCATAGTATTGCCTCCTTTGAACAGTTTATCATTAGAGATATACCTTTCCACTTTTTCATGTTAGTTAGTGCTTATATATCTATAATTTGTATGGTGTTTTGGATTAAAAAACCAAATTTTAATAAATTAGTTGGAGTATTGACCTCAATTATAGCAATGCAAGTTGGATGTATCTACACTCGCTGGCAAGACTCAAACAGTAGAGAATTAATTGTTTTTCATTTACCAAAAGAGACGTTAATTACTGTAAAACATGGAATTCATTGCAAGGTATATTGCAGCACTATCACTACAAAAGAAAACAAAGCAAAAAGTAACTTAAACACATACTTACTGAGCACTAATGGTTTTATACAACGAAAACAGTCTTTAAAAAACTTCATCTATTTCAAGGGAAAAAGAATTTTTGTATTAGACAGCTCGATACAACTTATCCCAAATATAAATCCCGATGTTCTACTATTAACACAATCAACTAAAGTTAATTTAGATCGTGTATTAATGAAGTTAAAACCCAAAATGGTTGTAGCAGATGGATCGAACTTTAGATCCATACAGCAAACCTGGAAAAAGAGTTGTGATAAACAGAAAATCCCTTTTCACATGACTCGTGAAAAGGGATTTTATAGTATTAAGTAAGTTAGAATTAATTATTCTTCAGTTACTCTTAAAAGTGCTTTAGCATCAGCTAACCATGTCTTTACTCCTCCGGTTTTGTAAACAATTTTACCTATCAACTGGTAATTAATCTTACCTTTTCTAGAACTAGCTCTTGCAAAACAAATTGAAGGAATAACATCCACACCAAAAGCACTTTTTAAATTTATGTTGCGATCAATATCCTCATTTCCTTCTGCTTGAGTAAGATCAATTTTAACAATTACAACATTATCCCTAGACCATAAAGCAAAATCAAGAGTATTCAAAACTTGAGAAAACAAAAGGGTATTTGAAGCATTTTTATCTGCAAATAAAAGTAATAAAGGCTTATTTTCTTTATTACTTATTTCAATAGCAGCATTTACATCTGTTAACCAATTCAAGGATTGGGCATTCATATTAAAGCTATACGAAAGTATAAACACAAAAAGTAAATTCTTAATCATAATGTAGGTCTTAAAAAGTTTTTATAAAAATAACAAAAAAACAGAATAATCAACAATAAAATGTAGATTTATGTTCAATTAATCTTTATAAAATAACAAAATCTCACCTAATTACTTTTTTAAAAGCTTATTAGCTTCTGTTAACCAGGCTGCTGGTCCTCCGGCAACATATCCCGTACTGCCTAATCCTTCAAAATTTACCTTACCTTCAACTGTTTTAGCATTTACAAAATGTACTGTTGGAAAACCTTGTATACCAAAAGCCATTTGCAATTCACTATTCTGCTTTTTAATTTCCTCTGTTTGGGTAGACTTTCTAGGAAAATCAAGTTCAACCAATACTACATTATCATTTGCCCATTTTGCAAATTCAGGTGTTTTTAGCACTTCTTTTTGCAATCTGATACACCAACCACACCAGTCACTTCCTGTAAAAAACAACAACATCGGTTTTTTAGTTTTGGTCGAAACTTCCATTGCCTTGTTAATATTAGTTTCCCAAACCAACTCTTGTGCTTGTGTAGCAACTGAAAAAGTTATCAGTAATAGCGTAATTATAATTTTTTTCATTGTGTTTTAATTTTTACAAATATATTCAAAAATAGTACCAAAAAAGGAGTCGCTACTTTACTTCCTGCATTAATTTTTTAATGAGTGGCGAACTTAAAATCAAAACTAACCCTGCAATTAAAGCATAAATCCCCAATTGATAATACCCATCAGCATATACGTAAAGTTTATCTAGATTGGATGCATTTTCAGATGCTTCTGCAATATTTGCCCCTAATATTCCAGCAAAATATTGTCCATACGCACTAGCTAGAAACCACATCCCCATGATTACGGCTTGTGTTTTTTGAGGGGATAGTTTAGTCATTGCTGACATTCCTATTGGTGATAAACACAATTCTCCAAAAGTGATGATAAACCAACCTAAAGTAAAAACTCCTAATGAGGTTCTTCCGTTTAAATCAGCAAAGAATTTAGTGTAATAAAATATCCAAAAACCTCCAGCAAGAAATATAAAAGCCAAACCAAATTTAATAACTGTATTAGGTTCTATCTTTCTTTTCGCCATCCACAACCAAACCAATCCCACTAATGCTGCAAAACCAATAACAAAAAACGAATTGGCTGCATTGTTTACTCCATTTGGACTTAATTCAACTCCTAAAATATCATTGTTTAAATTATTTGCAGCAAATAAGCTTAACGAACCCCCACTTTGCTCGAAAAACGCCCAAAAGAAAATAGAAAAAATGATAAACACTAAAGCAGCTAAAAGCTTTTTATTTTCTGCCAAAGAAAAATTCTTCATTTCATAGAACAAATACAATATAGAGGCAGGACCAATAAAAATCATAAAATAATCGGTATACTGGGTATTTGCAACCATGATTATTATTAACGGAATAATACAAAGCGAACCTATATAAGTTGCAATTTCAAGATTTTTTTTCTTCGATTTTTCAATATCCATCAAGGGTGAAAGTCCTATTGGCCCTAAACTTTTTTGAGTTTGAGTAAAGGTTAGCAAACTTACAATCATAACAACTGCTGCAAACCCGAAGCCAACATTCCATCTTAAATTTTCCGGTACTAATGATTGCCACATAGAACCTTCAGCTACAGCTATACAAATATAACCACCAATTAATGCTCCAAGATTTACACCCATATAAAAGAATGAAAAACCAGCATCTCTTCGTGGATCGTCATTTTTATATAACTGTCCCACCATTGATGAGATGTTGGGTTTAAAAAAACCTGTTCCAACAATTGTAAAACCCAAACCAATAAAGAAAAAATTCTTAGGATCAACGGCTAGAATGACACTTCCTATAATCATTAAAATTCCACCCCAAAAAAGTGACTTTCTTAAACCTAAAATTTTATCAGCAAATAATCCCCCAATAAATGTAAAGGCATATACCCAAGCTTGAGTAGCGCCATATTGCAGGTTAGCCACCGTTTCATTCATAGCTAAATGATTCACCATGAAAACCACGAGCATACCACGCATACCGTAGAAACAAAACCGTTCCCACATTTCACTAAAAAACAAATACCACAATTGTTTTGGATACTTTCCTTTAAAATTTTGAATTTCTTCTAATGACTGATTGATTTCCATACCTTAATTAATTCCGTGGTCTTTCATTACTTTGTTTAAATTTTTAACTAAAGCAAACATTAAAAGTGTCGCAAACATCAGTAACGCAAAATTAACCCAAAAGAAATTGGCTTTATCGTCATATTGATCCCACATACTTGCCAGAACTCCAGATAATTTATTTCCAATTGATGTTGATAAAAACCAACCGCCCATCATTAAAGCAGTGATATTTTTAGGAGACAATTTAGACACAATTGACAATCCCATCGGACTGAGAAATAATTCTCCAATGGTTATAATTCCGTAATTAGCTACTAGCCACCAAACAGAAACTTTTTCGGCTCCATTGTTGCCAATATGAACAGCAGCTACCATTACTAAAACGGATAATGCTGAAATTAATAATCCAAAAGCAATTTTAGTTGGAGTAGATGGTTCTTTTTTCCTGCTTCGTAAAAAAGTAAAAAAAGCAACAACCAATGGTGTTAAAATAATTACCCAACCTGGATTGATGGATTGACTTAAATTTGCCGACCATGTAAATATTTTACTTTCCTCTTTTGGTAATTTCTCATTCGCTACATTTCTAAAATACAATGGATAATCAACAACCTTTGTAACTTCGCCATCTTTTTTCTGAATTCTAAAAGCTGCATCATACAATGCAACTGAATCTTTTTTATACGTTAACGTATCGGTAAGGTTTAATTTAGATCCAATTTGTTGTGAAGTCCCTGTTAATTCTCTATCGGTATATTTATCACCCCAATTATTTAGTGCAGAACCATTCAATTTAAACACTGCCCAAAATAAAATCACTACTGCAAAAATTGACAGTAAGGCCCCGATTGGTCTTTTGTCTTCAACTTTAGCTTTGAAATATAAACTTCCGTAAAAAAACACAATTGGAATACACGCGAATATAAAAGCATCAGTACTGTCAGATCCAAAAACAGAACTATTAATATTCATTTCTGACTGAACACCTTTCAAAAACCAACCTATAACTCCAAAAACAACTGATGGCACTAAAATATACAATACAATTTTATAAAACGGCATGTCCCCTTCTTGCACTCCTTTTTTATCTGTTTTATCACCGTAATGTTTGGTCCCCAATAAAAATACAATCACACCAATAAACATTCCTACACCAGCGGCCATAAAAGCCTCTTGCCAACCGAAAAGAATTTTCAAAGCAGCACCAAAGAAGTTACAAATAAAGGCACCTACATTAATTCCCATATAGAAAATATTGTACCCCTCATCTTTCTTATCTTTATACTGTTCGTCATTGTAGAAATTACCTAACAGTGTTGAAATATTAGGTTTGAAAAATCCGTTTCCTACAATTACCAAAGTCATGGCAAAATACAACATCGGCAAACTGTGAATTCCCATCATGAGATAACCTGCACCCATCATCAATCCGCCAATTACGATTGATTTCTTGTATCCAAGATACCTATCTGCAATTAATCCTCCAATGAACGGAGTTAAAAACACCAAGGCAATGAAAGTTCCATACAAATCAGAAGCTTCTTTCTCTGTCATGGCAAATCCAGCCTCAACATCTTTTAGATATAAGGTAAAAATTCCGATCATTAAATAATAACCAAAACGTTCCCACATTTCAGATAAAAATAAGTAAGGCAATGCTTTAGGGTGACTTTTCCACATAATAAATTGGTTTAAAAAAACAAACCTACAAGGATTTCTTGTAGGTTTGAAAGATATAAAAATATTTTTAAAATTTAGTTAACGCACACCGTGCATCATTTTTTTCAATTTTGGAGTTAATGCCATTAAAATAACAGCTGCCAATCCGCAAAGAATAACGAATACCATGAAAAATTCAAATAAATTATGAATCTCAAATCCTGCAAAAACTGGATTGTTTGGACTGATTTGATTTTTCTCTAAGATTGCTAATTGTTCTACAGTTAAAGTGATTTTTTTATCTAAAACCGCTTGTAAATCTATGCCAAGTTCTTTTGCTTTATTGAATTTATCTCCAGTAGCAGGCAAAATAGAACCTAATGTTCCAGCCAAGGCATAACCTGAAGCATTTGATAAAAAGAATACTCCATATAATAAAGAAGAAAAACGCTTCGGAGATAATTTACCAACTAATGACAGTCCTATTGGTGATAAACATAATTCCGCACAAGTTTGAATCAAATATAAAAGAATCAACCATTTGATAGCAAGCAAACCATTGTTTCCTAAATCTTTAACATTGTAAGCAATAATAAAATAACTCAATGCAATTAATGCTAATCCAACTGCTTGTTTTACTGGTGAAATTGGCTCTCTGTCTTTGCTTCTTAAATAATCCCACAACATACTGAATGGTACTGCAAATGCTACAACAAATAATCCGTTAAAAATTTGAACCATCGATGGCGGCATATTGTACCCGAAAAAGTTTCTATCCGTTTGATTATCGGCAATAAATGTTAAGGATGAACCAGCTTGTTCAAAAGCAGCCCAGAAAAATATAACAAAGAAAGCTACAATATAAATTACAAAAATTCTATCTCTCTCTACTTTTGTAAGTGATGAATCTGAAATTATTAATCCCGCAAGTGATAAACCACTAGCATAAATTAAAGAGTATATAAAGTTTTGTCCGAATACAAAATGGAAAATTAATCCCAATCCGAAGAATGCTACTACTGCACCAATTAATGCTTTCTGCGAAAAAACAGCTTTTTGAGATTCTCCCTCTTCATAGTCAGAAGCATCATTTTTAGAAGGCAAACCTCCTAAAGGTTTTCCCTCTGGAGTAACTACATATTTGTTTTTAAGAAAGTAGAAAACTGCAGTTCCTATTAACATAGCAATAGAAGCTGCTAAAAACCCCCATTTAAAGGCATGGATGTCTCTTACTCCTTCTGTTTTAACATCACCAACAATTGGGCAAATCAACTGACCTAAAAAAGCTCCTAAATTGATACCCATGTAGAAAATTGTAAAGGCTGTATCTAGTTTGCTTTTTTCTTGCTTTGGATATAAACTCCCAACCATGGAAGAAATATTTGGCTTGAAGAAACCATTTCCAAAAATTATAATTCCTAAAGCTGACCACATTAGAGTGCTTGCTAAACTGATGTTAGTACCAAATACACTAGCGCTAATAAACAAAAAGAATTGTCCAATTGCCATCATCAATCCACCTAGCAAAATACAATTTCTGTTTCCAAAAAACCTATCGGCAATAAAACCACCTAACATAGGAGTTAAATAACAAAGTCCCAAGAATCCTCCATAAATTAAAGAGGCATCTTCTTCTTTCATCATCAGTGAGTTCACCAAGAACAAGGTCAAGATAGCCCGCATTCCGTAGAAATTGAATCGCTCCCACATTTCGGTTCCAAATAACACCCAAAGTCCTTTTGGATGTCCTGTTTTTACTGCTGTTTCACTCATTTTTATTAATTTGGTTTGTTTTTAATTATCGCTTTTATAAATTCTCTTTAATGAAATTTGTCATCTTTGTATACAATTGAACCCTAGTTTTACCACCATAAATCCCGTGGTTATTATCAGGATATATCTGAGAATCAAATTGCTTATTTGCTTGTATCAAAGCCTCCATCATTTGCATAGTATTTTGCACGTGCACATTGTCATCTCCAGATCCATGAATCAACAGGTACTTTCCTTTTAATTTATTCACGTGGTTTATAGGGGAATTATCATCATATCCACTAGCGTTTTCTTGTGGCGTAGTCATGTAGCGCTCTGTATATACACTATCGTAAAAACGCCAGTTGGTAACAGGTGCCACAGCAATTGCCATCTTGAAAACATCATTGCCTTTTAGAATACAATTTGAGGCCATAAAACCACCATAAGACCAGCCAAATATACCAATTCTAGATTTATCTACAAATGAATAATTCCCTATTACTTTGGCAGCATCAATTTGATCCTCTACCTCATACTTACCTAACTGCAATTGAGTCACTTTTTTAAAATCGGCGCCTTTAAAACCGGTCCCTCGTCCGTCAACACAAGCTACAATATAACCTTGTTGTGACAACATCATGAACCAATAATCATCAGTACTGTTCCATTCATTATTTACTTGTTGAGATCCAGGACCCGAATATTGGTACATGAAAACTGGATATTTCTTATTTGGATCAAAATCTTTTGGCTTTATAATCCATGCATTCAATTCTATTCCTTTTTCTGTTTTCAATACAAAAAACTCTTTGGCAGGTAGATCGTACTTCTTCAATTTGGCCGCAAGAGACTCATTATTTTCTATTACTTGAATTTGTTTTCCGGCCTTAGCTTCATTTAAAGTATAAGTAGTAGGCTGCGAAGCGCTAGAATATGTATTGATGTAGTATTGAAAATTTGGGCTAAAAGTAGCTGCATTAGTGCCTGTGCTTTGAGACAGTCGTACTTTTCCTTTGCCATTAAGCAAAACTTTATATACATCTCTATTGATGGAACCATTTTCTACAGATTGATAAAAAACCGAATTAGTTTTGTCATCATAACCATAATAATTAGTTACTTCCCAATTTCCATTGGTAACCTGATTTTTTAAACTTCCATTTTTGTCATACAAGTAAATATGATTGAAACCATTTTTTTCACTCGTCCAAATAAAACTGTTGTCTTTAAGAAAAGTCAAATTATCAGTAACGTCAACATAGGCTTTGTCCTTTTCATTCAAAACTACTTTTGTAGTTCCAGATGTGGCATCAACAAAAATTAAATCTAAATTGTCTTGATGACGGTTTAAAACCTGAGCCGAAACAACATTACTGTCATTTGTCCATTTTAATCTGGCAATATAAAAGTCATTGTAATTACCTAGATTTATGTTTTTCACCGCATTTGCGTCTACATCATAAACGTGCAAAGACACAACCGCGTTCTTTTCACCCGCTTTTGGATATTTAAAAGTTTGCATTGTAGGATATAAATCTTTAGCAAACATAGACATCGAGAATTCAGGTACTTTACTTTCATCAAAACGAATGTAAGCTACTTTTTTACTATCAGTACTCCAGTCGAAAGCTTTCACAAAAGCAAATTCTTCTTCGTAAACCCAGTCTGTAATTCCGTTTATGATACTATTTTTTTGTCCGTCTGTAGTTATGGCAGTAGATTTAGTAGTAGCTAGATCATAAACATAGAGATTGTTCTCTCTAGCATAAGCAATTTTTTTACCATCAGGTGAAAAGGTTGGCTCTTGAACTTGAAAATCAAAAAGTTTTTTCAACTTTTTTGTAGTTATATCGTACAAATAATAATCAGCTGTAAATGAATGACGAAAAATCTGATTGGAATTACAAGCCAGTAATATCATTTTTTCTGAGGCGTCAAAGGAATAACTGTCTATTCCACTAGCCAGCTCTTGATGTGATTTAGTATCAATTAATGTAACTATTTTCTTTAAAGTCGCAAAATCATATAAATCAATTTGCATACTCCTAGATTGCATATCTACGTTTAAAACAGTGTATTGATTCGTGTTTTTTAAGGATTGCAATTCATCCATTCCTTTGGCTCGAAATGTACCGTTGTACATTTCATCAATGGTTATTTTTTGTTGTCCAAGAACCGAAAAACAAATAAATAAAAATAAAGCGATATAATTTTTTGAATACATACTATTAAATTAAGGATAAAAAACCGTCAATTTTAGTGAAAAAATTACAATAATCAGTTATTTTTTATGTTAAATGTAAAAACAGCTTACCACAACTCACTCTTATTGAAATGATTTAGATTGCAAATAAAACCGCTAATAACGTATCTTTGCAGTATAGTACACCCTAATCAATTGAGAATGAACAAGACCATCAGTGGATTTTCAAAATTATCAAAAGAAGAAAAAATCAAATGGATTGCAACAGAATATTTCTCCAATCCATCTGAAGCAATTGCGATAATTAAAAATTATTGGAACAACGATGAAAAAATTCAACAACTTCATGATGAGTTCATAGAAAACACGATTACAAATTTTTACATCCCCCTTGGAATTGCACCAAATTTTTTGATAAACGGCAAGTACCGCACCATCCCAATGGCTATTGAGGAAAGCTCTGTCGTAGCAGCAGCATCCAAAGCTGCAAAATTTTGGGCTACACGAGGAGGTTTTAAAACCACGGTTATCAATACTGAAAAAATTGGCCAAGTTCATTTTATCTATAAAGGTGATGTATCTAAACTTAGCCTGTTTTTTGCTCAAAACAAAAATAAATTTTTCTCTGAAACCGAGTCGATCACCGCTAATATGCAAAAACGCGGCGGTGGAATTACCGATATTATTCTAAAAGATAAAACTGATTTATTACCAAACTATTATCAGTTACATGCTACTTTTGAAACTAAAGATAGCATGGGTGCCAATTTTATAAATTCGTGTTTGGAACAATTTTCCAAAACCTTAAAAGAAGAAGCACAACATTATGATTTATTCTCAACGTCAGAGAAAGAAATTGAAGTAGTAATGAGCATTCTTTCAAATTATGTTCCAAATTGCATAGTAAGAGCTGAAGTTTCTTGTCCTGTTGCTGACTTAGAGGAAAAACAAATTCCAAACCCACAGGTATTTGCAGAGAAATTTGTTCAAGCAGTACAAATTGCCGAAGTAGAGCCATACCGTGCCGTTACTCACAACAAAGGAATCATGAACGGAGTGGATGCCGTTGTACTGGCTACAGGTAATGATTTCCGCGCGGTTGAAGCCGGAATTCACGCCTATGCTTCCCGTAACGGAACTTATTCTAGTCTTTCCCATGCCAAAATAGAAAATGGAATATTTTCTTTTTGGTTGGAGATTCCGTTAGCATTAGGAACTGTTGGAGGATTAACATCACTACATCCTCTTGTAAAACTTTCTCTCGAAATGCTAGAAAAACCCTCTGCACAAGAACTCATGCAATATGTTGCAGTTGCAGGGTTAGCACAAAATTTTGCAGCCTTACGTTCGTTGACTACCACCGGTATTCAAGAAGGCCACATGAAAATGCACTTAAACAACATAATCAATCAATTTGAGGCCAGTAATGAAGAACGCCTTTTGATTCAAAATCATTTCAAAAAGAATGCTGTTTCTCATAGCGCCGTAGTCTCCTTTATTGAAAACCTAAGAAAATAAGATTGATTTTTGATTTTCCAATCAAAATTAGAAACCTTGATTTGGATTAAAACAAGACTAATGAAAAAAACATTTTATAGTAATGGTAAACTTCTAATTACTGGAGAATATCTTGTTCTTGATGGCGCACAAGCCTTTGCATTGCCAACAAAACAAGGACAAAACCTTTGTGTAGAAACAAGTAACAACAATGAAATCGTTTGGATAAGTTATGACTTTGATGGTCAAATATGGTTTCAAGACACCCTTTCATTTTCTGATATTACTAATGAAACTAAGGATCAAATGGAATCTGTAAAAAGTACACTTACCACTATTTTACACGAAGCCTATAAATTGAATCCTGAATTCATTCTCAATGCTAATGGATACACTGTTACTACTGAACTCAGTTTCTCTAAAAATTGGGGCTTAGGGACATCATCCACTTTAATCAACAACATTGCCCAATGGCTGCAAATTGACGCCTTCACGCTATTAAAAAACAGCTTTGGCGGTAGCGGATATGATATTGCTTGTGCACAACATGACACGCCTATTCTTTTTCAGATAAAAGACGGCAATCCAACCGTTAAAAAAATTGAATTCAATCCTGAGTTTAAAAAAAATATCTATTTTGTATATCTTAATAAAAAACAAAACAGTAAAACAGCCATTGCAGCCTATCACAAAAATAAAAAAAACAAGCTAGCCGAAACCATAGCACTAAATGACCAATTGACAACAGCCGTTTACAACGCTCCTACTCTTTTGGCATTTTCCGATGCTTTATCGCAACACGAAGCCCATTTGAGTTCTATTCTAGAAACTGCAGTCGTGAAAGAAACTTTATTTCCAGATTTTGATGGCGTTGTAAAAAGTCTTGGCGCTTGGGGCGGAGATTTTGTAATGACAGCATCGGAAGATAACCCAACCGCTTATTTCAAATCAAAAGGATATGAAACTATAATTCCTTATGAAGAAATGATCTTGTAGCTCATTTTAACTCATAAAAAAACCCGATACTTTGTCAGTATCGGGTTTTTTTTAGTGTTCGGAGTAGATTAATAATTAAAATCTAATCTGTTATCTTCAATTTTAGCATTTTCTTTAAGAGCAGGAATAACTCTATTCGCGTCTGATGCACTTTGAGCTTTCAACTTTGTAACATAAGCAGCATGGCTTTTTAAAGCTGGCGCTTTTACAACTCCTACATTTTTTACCACATAAACTCCTGTATTACCTTCAATTGGTGCAGAAAGTTTGTTAGCTGATAATGCAAATGCGTTTCCAACAACTTTTGGTTCTGGACCTACATTTGGTAACATAGAGTTCTCCATTGTTAATCCTGTTGCTTGTTGAACTGTTCCACCTACTGCTTTTGCAATAGCTTCAAGAGAAGAACCGTTCATTTTAGCTTTGATTAATTCAGCTTTCTTTTTGTTTTTCAGAATAGATTCTACGTAAGGTCTTGCTACTGAAACGGCGATCAATCCAGAATCGTCAATGCTTTTTAATTTAGCAATAACATGCCCAACATTAGCTACTTCAAAACGTTTTACATCACCTACTTTTACTCCTTTTTCAAAAGCCCAACGAACAATTGTTCTTTGGTTTCCAAGAGTACCGAAATTCTCATCTAAACCTTTAACAGATACTGCAGGTGCAACTTTTAAACCTAATGTTTTTGCAACCGAATTAAGATCTTTATCAGCTGCATCCATCTCTACCTTTGTAGCTTGAGCAAATATTTTATCAGCAGTAGCCTCAGAAGCCTCCACTTTTTGAGCTACAGTTGCTAAACGAATTCCATCTTGTTTATCAGTAACTTTAATTACGTGGAAACCAAATTGAGTTTCTACTAAACCTACTTTACCAATACCATTACTAAAAACAAAATCATTAAAAGGTTTTACCATTTGGTTTGGACCAAAATAACCTAAATCACCACCTTGTTGTGCAGAAGAGTCATCAGAAGCTGTAAAAGCCAACATCATAAAACTATCCGGATTTGCAGTTACCTGAGCTAAAATACTTTCAGCTTTTGCTTTTGCTTCCTCCTTAGTTCTTTTTTCTTTTTGATTAGGAACTTGAGAACCTTCATACCCAATTAATATATGACTTGCTTTAACATTTACTGCTAATTTTTTACCCATAGACTTTGACAAACAAATGTATTTACCAAACATGTACGGACCATAAACAGCACCAGGAGCAAGGTTAAACAATTTATCAGCATCTACAGCTGGTAAGTCTTTTTTGGCTATGTATGTAGAGTCATAAGGAATATCAGAATTAGAATTAACAAAATCTACAGCATTAGCTGTAGTTCTAAATCCTGGTAAAGTATCATTTTTACCTGTTTTTTGGTTGTATACCACACTACCAGATAACAATCCGTTTATTCTAGTTTTAATTTCAGATTCATCAGCTGGTGATGCTTTGTCTTCAATTAATACATACTCTACTTCACGAGATTCGTCAGCTTTGTATTTTTTCTTGTTTTTACTCATGAAATCTACAATTTCTGAATCAGAAATTTTAACTTCACTATCTTTAATTGTTGAATACAAACCAGCAACATAAGCAAAATTTACTTTGTTAGATTCCATTTCGTACTTCATCTTACCTTCGCTATCCGTTGTAAAAACTGAAGCTTTTATAAGCGTGTTGTACAATTGAAACTTAGCATTCAAATCAGCATCTTTTTCTCTGTCTTTCAAAAACTGAGCTTGTTCTGGGTTTGATTTAAAATATTGTTTGAATTTTGCAACATCAAAAACGCCAGCAGCATTTAAAAACAATGGATTACCACCTATGTTTTGATCCGCTTTAAAAATCTCTAACAAATGTTTCTCACCTACACGTAATCCTAGTTTTTCAAACTCAGATGTTAATAAAGCAACAGAAACCTCTTGATCCCATACTCTATTTGCAGCTTGTGTAGAAGTAATACCTTGACCACTTTTTTCAACATTACTAACTTTAACTCTAAAATCTTCAAATGAAATGTCTTTTCCATCAACACTACCTACATCTTTTGAAGTACTGCTAAAACCACCGCTATTGAATATATCACCTATGATAAATGCTAATAAACAAAACCCGATAACGAGTATCAAGAGAAGTGAACGTTGTCTAATTTTTTGTAAAACTGCCATTTTATTGTTGTTAATTTTTATATTCAGTTTGCGAAAATACAATTATCTAATTAATAATTATACTAGTAGCCTTTTATTTTGCAAGAAAATTTATTTTCCCAATAAAATAAAGCCTTGAAGCTTTATTTAGTATTTTTAATTTAGCTTAAACCAATGATTTTTGAGGGCTTTAAACACTATTTAGAGCTTTTTTCATAGTCATTGAACCGTTAAAAGAAACTTTGAATTAAATCTGAAAAATGATTTAAAACTAAAGTTTCATCACCTAAAAACACTTGTTTTATTGAAGACAAAACCCAACTTTTAACAAATAAAGCTATCTTGTCAAATAAACAAACCAAGTATTTTTATGGTTTCATATTTTTATTTCTTTCCTCAAATTTTTTAGTGAACCTCCTTCTAAAGAAAAACATAAACACTGCAAAAGCTGCTATTATAAAATTCAACCAAGCTTCACCAAGAGCTGGATTGTTGAGTTTTTTAACCCCATCAAAAATAAGATAGGCTGCAAAAAGTAAATAAATGTATTGTGTGTATTTAAAATATTTCATGATGATATGTTTTATTCTTCTGTTTGAACCTCTCCCGTTATTTTTTGTGAATTAATGATCTTAAAGTCTTTACTAAAATCTATTCCTTGCCCATTTGAAACACCTTTTGCCCCAGAAAGCTTAAATTTTCTTTCGGTAAAAAACCATTCGTTTTTTTGATCAAAATACAATTGCTCTGTTTCTAATTTTTGACCGTCTTCGGTGAAAATTTTAACATTGCCTTGTAAATCAATCATATTTGTAGCTTTGTAAGAGACTGCATAATTTGACTTTATAAAGGTTTTTTTGCCTTTCTTGTCATACAATGTTACATCAATACCTTTTGGGAATTCAGTAAAAGGAAATTCAACTGTGGCATAATCTAGCATTTTTGGACTTACTAAAACAGCGGTAATTCTTCCCGAATCAGTATATTTTAAGTCTACTAAATCAGCATCACTACTAGGTACAAACTCAGAGAAATTGATTTTTTGAATGTTTTTAAAATTACTCTCGCAACTTACAAGTGCTAAGACACAACTGCTAATGGCTGCAAATTTTAAAAAAAAACGTTTCGTAATTGTCATATACAGCTATTAAGAACACAAATTGTAAAAATCCTAGTAGAACTTTCTTCTTTCAAACCATTTTTCATTTAATGAAAACCCAAGACTAACATTAGCATAATTCTCCTGAATTAAATTAGCTTTTGTAGTACCTCTTTTTCCCATTTCAAATCCAATGTTTACATTAGAGAATGTTCCATTTAGCGGCAAACCTACACCAAGCGTAAGACCCATGTCATTTATAGATTCTGAATTAATAACGAGACCCGTTTTTTCATACCTTAAACCACCTCTATAAACAATTCGCTTAGCATAACTAGTAAAAGAATTGTATTTTGGAATGTAATATCCTCCTAGAGAAACACTACCATATTTACCATAACCTACATTAGCACTATTATTGTATTCATTGGCTTGACCTGAGTTTTTTCCGTACTCAATTGTACCTCCCAAAAGCCATTTTCTAGCTTCTCCAATACCCCCACCAAGCGCTATTTTACTTGGCATGCTTAAATCTTTAGACGAATTGATATCTGCAAGAACATCAACAACCGCGATATTAAAATCCGAATTGTATAGTGCAGTTGCAATGTTACGAGAGTTATTTGATTTCAAATTACTCTGCAAGGTATACGTCAAACTGCTATATGCATTGATCTTTTTGTACAATTTAGTTTCAAACATCATTCCCAAACTAAAATTAACACCCGATAAATCAGCAGTGTTTAACTCCCTTGACCCTATTGAAACATCATTAATATACTCAAAACTGTTAGTCTCAATTTTACCAAAATTATAACTTACATCAGCACCGATGTTAAATTTAGGAGTAACTTTGTAGCCAAGACCTAAAAAAGCCTTATTCAAACCACCTTTTCCATCAAAACGTCTGTTTGTGGCAGCAGCATCCTCAGATGTAGATTGTATTTTAAACCCAACAGAAGAATACGGTATCAAACCAAAACCTAGACCAAATTTACCCATTGGTAATCCAACAGCTAGATAATCTATAGTTGTTCTTTTAGCATTTGCAGATTGCGAATCATTTTTCAAAGTTGTAGTTCCATATGTACCTCCAAGCGCTACACTCGTATATTTCAAATTAGCATAACTTGCAGGGTTTTGTAAATTGATATGTATACTATCTTGCTCCACTGCAACACCAGCCATAGAACGGTATTCATGTGCTCCTCTAAACCTTATTTGTCCTATACCGTAAAAAGAATATGGAGATGCCGATCCTTCTTGTGCGAAAGTTGCTACTGAAAAAAACAAGCAAGAACTTATTAAAATTTTTTTAATCATTTTTTGATATTATAATGGAATTTTCGATTCAAACTCTCTAATAGGAAATTTGAATTGGCAAATATGGTATTTTTTAATCGTTTAGCCAAAAAAACTGCATCACCGCCCGTTAAAATTATTATAAAATTTGGATACCTCAATTTGTAATCTGCTATGAATCCATCGATTTCATAGACCAATCCATTTACAACACCTGAATGAATGGAACTGTTAGTAGAATCGCCAATGCTGTCTTTTGGCATTTCTAAAGTAAGCAAAGGAAGTTTTGCTGTGAAATTGTGTAAAGATTCATATCTCAATCTTAAGCCAGGAGAAATAGCACCACCCAAATAATTATCTTGATCGTCTATAAAATCATAGGTCACACAAGTACCTGCATCTATCACCAACCTATTTTGCTCAGGAAACTGCAATACAGCACCCGCTGCCAAAACCATTCTATCAATTCCTAATGTTGCTGGTGTTGCATATTTATTAGCAAAAGGATACTCATCCTCACGTCTAACATAGTGTACTTTTAACTTTGAATGATGGTCTAAAAAAGCAATTTCATCTACAAAACCCACTGATGAGATTGCAACATCAACCACCGATGGGAATTTTTTTAAAATATTTTCAATATTTATTTGAACATCCTCTTTAGCAAAAATAAAAACCTCATTAGACTTATCCCCCTCAAAAACAGCAGCTTTAATCCTGGTATTCCCAACATCTATTACTAGAACCATATTTAAACATTTAAGATGACGAAGATACAAATTCATTTTTTTTTAAATTTGTTTTGGAGAAACAAAAAATGATTCTATATTTGCACCCGCATTAGCACGGTACCTTAGCTCAGATGGTAGAGCAATGGACTGAAAATCCATGTGTCCCTGGTTCGATCCCTGGAGGTACCACAAAACCCGAATAGAAATATTCGGGTTTTTTGTTTATCTATACCTCTCAAAAAATCAAAAACTAGTTTTTACTTTTTTTTTAAAACACTCTGCAATACCAACCAACTATTTTTCACTACACGAGAAATCTATTTGTAGCAATTTTACTATTGCTACACTAAATCTTCCTTTTTTAAAATCCCTTTACAGTCAAAACCTTATTTTACTGATAATACCATAACAAATAATAGATAAAAATAAACAGTATATATATTTATTTGATTTTTTTTAAATAATTCTAATTTAGAATGTTGCTAATTTAGTATATTTATGCAAAATTTATATACATGGAGCTTTTAGCCTGCCCGAAATGTCAAGGAACCCAAATCACAAAAAGCGGAGTAATCAACAATAAACAAAGGTATTTATGTAAAAAATGCCGCTACTTTTTTACGGTAAATAAATTGGGTAAAAAGATTGATGATTACTATGTCACTAAGGCCTTACAACTTTATTTGGAAGGGTTGAGTTTTCGAGAAATCGAACGTATTATTGGCGTTTCGCATGTCACCATTAGCAATTGGGTAACATCATTTAACATAAAAAAACCATCTCACGCAAATTACCACCCTACCTACAAAATTTTAAGTCACTTAGAACTAATTGAATACTTAAAGAACAAAGCATTATTATCTGGTGCAGGAATGATTATCACTGAACTGGGAGATAAATTCATGCTAATTAAATGGGAACGATTCAAGGATTAACTATAGTATTTACACAAAAATATATCTGAATTTTTTTTCACAATAAAAAAATAGAATTTGGCACTTTATTAACCGACCATTTACTAACCAAAATTTTATTTATGAAAAAAATATTGTTTTCAGCGGCAGTACTCCTACTATCACTGCAAGGTTTTTCTCAAGGCTCCACTGACTACGGTGCTGGCATGAAATTTAACCTGAACGAAGACGGTTCTAAATTCATGCGTGTCATTGCATGGAACCAGATCTGGATGCGTTCCTCTCAGATGAATCCCGGTACAATGATTGGTGGCGAAGCAACATCAACTGGAACCGATATAGGGAACAGACGTTTGCGTTTTCTAGCCTATGCACAAGTATCTAAACGATACATGATTTTGACCCATTTTGGGATTAACAACCAAACTTTTACTAATGGTGGTGCAGCAGGATCTTCAGGAACTGGAGCTTATGGTGCAGGAAAAAAACCAGGCTTATTCTTTCACGATGCATGGAATGAATATGCGGTTGTACTTCCAGAAAAAGACAAAAAATTTAGTATGTCACTGGGTGCAGGATTGCATTACTACATGGGTTTATCCAGATTAACAATGGCATCTACACTTAACTTCCTCACTATTGATGCTCCTATATTTAACTGGCCCTTGATTGAAAACTCAGATCAATTTGCTAGACAAATGGGGCTGTTTGCAAAAGGTAAATATGGAAAACTAGAATATCGCTTGAGTTACAACAAACCTTACGCCACTAATGTAGTTCCTACAAACACTACTACCGCAGATAACGCCGTAGCGGTCGATAACAGTGGTATGACAAAATGGTCGAAAGCTGGATATTTTGAATATCAATTTCTAGATCAAGAAGCAAATGTACTACCCTTTAAAGTAGGTAGTTATTTAGGTACTAAAAAAGTATTCAATGTAGGTGCTGGTTTTTATAATGCTCCAGATGCTACAAGATCTTCTGTGAACAGCACCATCAACAAGCACGACATCACACTTCTATCTGCTGACGTGTTTCTAGATTTACCTATTGGAAAAAAAGAAAACAAAATGGCTGTAACCGGTTACAGTGTACTTTATGATTATGATTTTGGACCTAATTATTTACGTAATGTGGGTATTATGAATATTGGATCAGTAGATCCTAATTTCACAGGAAGCAGAGCTATTTCAGGACCTGGAAATGCGCAACCTACTATTGGTTCTGGAACGATCTGGTACACACAAGCCGGGATTTTATTACCCAATAAAGAAGCAAAACCGAAGATTAGAATTCAACCCTTTGGAGCAGTTACTTATAAAAACTTTGATGCTTTAACACAGTCCAGCACACAGTTTGATGTGGGATCTAATTTTTTCTTAGATGGGCATCATGCAAAAATAACGACACAGTATTCAACGAGACCCGTTTATACCTCATCAACAAATAGATCAGGTTCATTAGGAGACTTCGTAGTACAATTGCAAATTTATTTATAACTAATTTTAAAAGCATAATTTATGAGCACTAAATCAACAAAAGGAATTTGGAAAGTCATTTCTGCATCCTCAATGGGTACCATGATTGAATGGTATGACTTTTATATCTTTGGAAGTTTAGCCGTTGTAATTTCAACTAAATTTTTCCCTTCTGACAATCCTACTGCTGCTTTCCTATCTACTTTAGCCACATTTGCAGCTGGATTCGTTGTTCGCCCGTTTGGAGCCCTTTTCTTTGGAAGATTAGGAGATTTGATCGGTAGAAAATACACTTTTATGGTTACACTCCTTTTGATGGGAGGAGCTACATTTTTAATAGGATGTATTCCAACTTATGAAACCATTGGGTTTATGGCGCCATTATTAGTTTTGATTCTTCGTTTGCTTCAAGGACTAGCGCTTGGGGGTGAGTATGGAGGAGCTGCAACTTATGTAGCGGAACATGCACCCGTAGGACAAAGAGGGTATTGGACTTCATGGATTCAAACTACCGCTACGGTGGGACTATTTATTTCCTTGATGGTAATTTTAGCTACGAGAAACTTTCTTTCTCCAGAACAATTTGACGAATGGGGATGGAGAGTTCCGTTTTGGGTATCCATTGTCATGGTAGGAGTTTCGTATTTGATTCGTAAAAATATGGATGAATCTCCTGTTTTTGCCAAAGCAAAAAGCGAAGGAAAAACAAGTACCAACCCACTAAAAGAAAGTTTTGGAAACCGTTACAACTTGAAATTTGTATTGCTTGCGTTATTTGGAGCAACAATGGGACAAGGTGTCGTTTGGTACACAGGACAATTTTACGCGATGAGTTTCCTTAAAACGGTTATGTCTATTGATTCCTCACAAGTAGATACTTTACTTGGGATTGCATTAATTATGGGTACTCCGTTCTTCATATTTTTTGGATGGTTGAGTGATAAAGTGGGTAGAAAATACATTATGATGGGAGGAATGCTAGTTGCTATACTATTGTACAGACCAATCTACAAGCAGATGTTTGAAACAACAAATGTGAAAAATAAAACAGAAGTGGTTGCCAATACTAAAATTCTTGCCGAATTAAAAGAAAACAAGAAGCAAACCATGGACTCTATCTACACGACTAACAAAGAGTACGAAGATGGAACAACATTAGTAGAAGTAAAAACAGTATCTTTAGAAAACGGTATTGCAAAAATAGTTGACGGAAAACCAAAAGTTGAAACTAAAACCACTATAAAAATTAACTCTAGTGACAACTGGACACTAATCTTTTTAGTTTTTATTCAAGTGATATTTGTTACAATGGTTTACGGTCCGATAGCTGCTTTCCTTGTTGAAATGTTCCCGGTGAAAATTAGATACACTTCTATGTCATTGCCTTATCACGTAGGTAACGGAATTTTTGGTGGCTTACTACCCGCAATATCAACCTACTTTGTAACCAATGCGAAAGATTTAGGTCATCCTGAATATTACTTAGAAGGATTATGGTACCCAATTGTTATTGCTGCTATCAGTTTTACCATTGGAATGGTTTACATAAAAAATAAAGATAAAAACGCTCACGTATAAAAAACACAGCTATGAATCAATTAAAAAGACTTTTAGGATTAGTTTGGATTGCATGTGCAGCAGCTGCAGCCTATTTTTGTATTTTCCAATTTGGGTTACCCAAATTTACATCAGGAAAACAAGAAGATTTAGTATTTGGAATTATTATCCTTTTTGTGCTCACTCCGTTAATCGTGGCGGGACTTGGAACCTTTGGTTACTATGCTCTCGCTGGTGATTATGACGAAAGAAACGATTAAGCAAACCATTATTTTGGGCAATCTCTACAATCAATTGTAGAGATTGCTTATTTAAAGCAACGTTGAATGAAAAGCCATTTGCTTTACGTGCAGGAACAATTACTCCTTATTAAAAAACGCATCAATTAGACTATTCCCTTTTGTATGAAAAAGAGACATGAACAAAAACTCGTTATTCTTTCAATGCTAATGCTATTGGCCTTGAACATGCCACTCTTACTTTTATTTGACAGTTCACAACCCCTTTTTGGATTTCCAATTGTCTATGTTTATATCTTCTCGGCATGGCTTTTTTCAATTGCAATCTCGTATTTAATTATCAAAAGGTATTATGAATAGTATAGGTCTTTTATT
Organism: Flavobacterium sp. SOK18b; assembly: GCF_014156605.1. NCBI lineage: Bacteria > Pseudomonadati > Bacteroidota > Flavobacteriia > Flavobacteriales > Flavobacteriaceae > Flavobacterium > Flavobacterium sp. SOK18b. The sequence continues at coordinate 23,451 of NZ_QKNZ01000066.1, read as the reverse complement.
AATATTAGTACTCTATGTGTCTATTCTTTTTTACATTGCCTATTGGTCTGAAAAAAGAAGCCACTCCAAATGGACTAATAATCCTTATATTTATTCTTTTTCGTTAGCCGTGTATTGCACTGCCTGGACTTATTATGGCAGCATTGGCGTAGCTGCAGAATCCGGTTTAGGATACTTACCTATTTATCTTGGCCCCATATTAATCATCCCAACATGGATGATTATCCTAAAGAAAATCATCCGAATTTCGAGAGTAAATAAAATTTCCAGCATTGCAGATTTTATTTCTTTACGCTACGGAAACAGTAGATTTCTTGGTGCCTTGGTTACCATAGTTTGTATTTCTGGAATTTTACCCTACATTTCCTTACAACTTAAATCGATATCAGATACTTTTCATATTGTAACAAAAACACAAGCAAGTTCAAATATTTTTAATGATACTACCACCTACGTATGTCTTGCTCTAGCTCTTTTTGCCTCTTACTATGGAACTAAATATGTTGATGCATCTGAAAAAAGAAGAGGTATTGTTACTGCTGTGGCAATGGAGTCGATCTTAAAGTTGATTTTCTTTTTGATCATAGGGATTTATGTAACCTATTTTGTATTTGATGGCGTTGATGATATTTATAAACAAGCAGCAACTCTAAAAGATTTTGACAAAAAAAATACCATTGGTGGCATTACAGATGCTATGAACTGGTTTTTCCTTTGTGTTTTATCCATGTTTGCCATATTTCTTTTACCACGACAATTCCATACCGCCATAGTAGAGAACAATAAAGAAACTCATATACGCACCGCAATATGGCTATTCCCGCTGTATTTACTACTATTCAATATATTTGTATTCCCAATTGCTTGGGGCGGCAACATCCTTTTTGAAGGTAAAGGACACAATTCAGATACGTATTCGTTACTTATTCCGCAATTGTTTGACAACGATACCTTGACGGTAATGGTTTTTCTGGGTGGATTTTCTGCAGCTATATCCATGATTATCGTTTCGTCTATATCTCTAGCCACCATGTTAAGCAACAACTTATTGATTCCGTATGGCTTTATAGGTTCCTTAGAAAATTCGTCGCAAGAAAAAAACAGCAAACGCATCGTGAACAGCCGTAAAATTGGAATTTTTTCTCTAATTATTTTGGCGTATGCCATTTACAGATTATTTATTCTAGACTATTCACTAGTTTCAATAGGTTTAGTAGCCTTTGTAGTGATTGCCCAATTAGCACCCTCCTTTTTTGGTGCTATCTTTTGGCGTCGAGGATCAAAAAAAGGCGCTATAACAGGAATCATTCTCGGATTTGCTGTTTGTTTTTATACCTTACTAATTCCGTATGCAACTGGCATGACTAATTCAGTCAGTCTTTTTGTTACCGAAGGACCTTGGGGCATTTCCCTCTTAAAGCCATTTCAACTTTTTGGATTGGATTATTTAGAACCTATTCCACATGCTTTTTTTTGGAGCTTATTGATTAACATCATGAGTTATGCGGCAGTATCGGTGAGTTTCAAAGGAAATTACAGAGAACGCAATTATGCCGAAATGTTTGTGGATATTGATAAATACATCACCAATCACGAAAACGCTTTTGTATGGAAAGGAACAGCATACATTTCTGATATTCAAAAAGTATTACAGCGCTTTCTTGGCGAAGACCGAACAAAACGCGCTTTGACTATTTTCAATTTAAAATACAACATTGATAAAAATGTGACCACTGCTGATGCCCGATTTATAAAGTTTGCCGAGAATTTATTAACAGGGCACATAGGTACGGCTTCCGCCAAAATACTAATTTCGAGCGTTGTCAAAGAAGACAAAATCAGCTTGCCCGAAGTATTGCGAATTTTGGAGGAATCCAAAGAAAATATCATCATCAACAAGAAATTGACAGACACTTCGAACGAGTTAAAAAAAATATCGGAACAACTCAAGAATGCCAATCAGGAATTAGTCAATAAAGACATCCAAAAAGATGAATTTCTAGACACCGTAACCCATGAATTAAGAACGCCCATAACAGCAATACGCGCAGCAAGCGAAATCTTGCATGATGATGACGCTATTCCCGAAGAACTGAAAAAGCAGTTTTTGCAAAACATCATTTCAGAATCGGATCGGTTGAATCGTTTGATTGATAAAATTTTGGATTTAGAAAAATTTGAAACGGGAAAACAGAAAATCTACTTGTCAAAAAACAACATTACAAAAACGATTTTAACGACGATAACTTCATTAAATCAATTAATTAAAAACAAAAAAATCACAGTTGACTTTGACAAAACTGATCACCTCATTAAGGCTTTTTATGATGAGGAACGCATCGTACAAGTAATCCATAATTTATTGTCTAATGCCATAAAATTTTGTTCAGAAACGGATGGAAAAATAACTATTTCTATCCTTGAGAATGAAACAAATGTAGCGGTCAAAATTCACAATAACGGCAAAAGTGTTAAAGAAGAAGATGCCGAAGCTATTTTTGATAAATTCTATCAATCTCGGAATCAAAACATAAAAAAACCAATAGGAAGCGGATTAGGATTAGCCATTTGCAAACAGATTATAGAACATCATAAAGGAACTATTTGGAGTGAAAAAAATGAGGTTGAAGGCGCCACTTTTACTTTTACATTACCCAATTATAATACAAGCGAAACACATTAAAACATGAAAAAAATTTTAATTGTAGATGACGAACCAAACATTGTAATGTCATTAGAATATACCTTCAAAAAAAACAATTTTGAGGTTTTTATAGCCCGTGACGGACAAGAAGCATTGGATATTTTACAAACTAAACTCCCAGACGTTATTATTCTAGATGTCATGATGCCCATGGTGGATGGTTTTGCAACATTGGAACAAATAAAAAAAGAGGAACGTTTGCAACATTGCAAGGTAATTTTCCTTTCGGCAAAAAATAAAGAAAAAGACATTGAAAAAGGGCTTTCATTAGGTGCTAACTTGTATGTCGTGAAACCATTTTCGATCAAAAAGTTAGTCGAGCAAGTACATGATTTACTATCCTAAAAAACACATTCAGTACCATGAAATATAACAAAATTTACGAAGACAGTATTGCAAAACCAGATCAGTTTTGGGCACAACAAGCTGATGCAATTGAGTGGTACAATAAACCCGCGACAATTTTATCGAAAGATGAAAATGGATATCCGCAATGGTACAAAGACGGAGAATTGAATATTTGTTATTTAGCCCTTGACAAACACATTCAAGATGGATACGGCGACCAAGTTGCCCTAATATATGATTCTCCCGTAACACAAACCGTAAAAAAATATACCTACTCTGAAGTAAAAACCGAAGTAGCAAAACTAGCAGGTGGTATGCTGGCATTAGGGTTAAAAAAAGGCGATACGGCCATTATTTACATGCCTATGATTCCGCAAACAGCATTTGCTATGTTAGCTTGCGCACGAATTGGAGTGATTCATTCAGTTGTTTTTGGTGGTTTTGCACCACATGAATTGGCTATCCGCATTGATGATTGTAAACCACGTGCCATTATTACGGCTTCATCAGGAATAGAAGTAGATCGATTAATTGCCTACAAACCATTAGTTGATGAAGCCATTGCATTAGCGAGTCACCGACCTAAAAAAGTTATCGTTTTCAATAGAAAATTAGGCGCCCGAATTCCGTTTAAGAAGTATGATGTAGATTATGACGCCTTAGTGTACGGCTCCGAAGAGACAGCCTGTGTTGCCTTACCTTCTAATCATCCGCTTTATATTTTATACACATCTGGAACTACAGGAAAACCAAAAGGAATTGTAAGAGACACTGGAGGTTACGCCGTTGCATTGAAATTCTCGATGAAACATATTTACAACGTAAATCAAGATGAAGTTTTTTGGGCAGCGTCGGATATGGGTTGGGCAGTAGGACACAGCTACATTTTGTACGGCCCATTATTAAACCGAAATACAACCATTGTATTTGAGGGCAAACCCATCAAAACACCTGATGCGAGTACGTTTTGGAGAATCATTTCGGAGCATAAAGTAGGCACCATGTTTACAGCACCAACTGCCATTAGAGCCATTAAAAAAGAAGATCCGAACGGAGAATTCATCAAACAATACGATTTAAGTTGTTTAAAAAATCAATTTTTAGCAGGAGAACGCTGTGACAATGCCACGTTAGAATGGTATCAAGAACACATCCCGATTCCTGTTATAGACCATTGGTGGCAAACCGAATCTGGTTGGCCCATGATTGCCAACTCCCTTGGAATCGAAAAAATGCCTGTCAAATCTGGTTCGGCTACAAAAGCAGTTTGTGGCTATGACATTCGGATTTTCAATGAAAACGGCCAAGAACTAGGTCCAAATGAAGAAGGGCTTGTAGTCATAAAATTACCATTGCCACCCGGTAATTTATTAGGAATTTGGGATAATGAAGCCCGATTTAAGGCAAGTTACTTCAGCAAATTTGATGGTTTTTATTTATCTGGTGACGGCGGTTATAAAGATGAAGATGGCTACATTTTTATTACCGGAAGAACCGATGATGTCATTAACGTGGCTGGACACAGGTTGTCAACCGCCGAAATGGAAGAAGTTGTTGCTGCTCATCCCTGCGTTGCAGAATGTGCTGTTATAGGAATTCACGATGAGTTAAAAGGACAAGTTCCACTGGCATTGGTCGTAACTAAACTTGGAACCGAAATGGAACAATACCAATTAGAACAAGAAATTATAAAACTGGTTCGGCAGCAAATTGGGGCCGTTGCTTCACTGCGAAATGTAGTTGTAGTGCAACGTTTGCCAAAAACACGATCCGGAAAAATATTGAGAAAACTAATGCGAAGTATTGTTGATGGTGAAACCTTTCAAATTCCATCTACAATTGATGACGAAGCCATTATTGACGAAATTACACAAACAGTGCAAAAACATAAAATAGGTAGTTATAATTTATAAAATTAATCAAACATCATGAGTTACTATAAAATCAATACTTTAGAAGAATATTTTAAACATTACAAAAAATCAGTTCGTGAACCAAAAAAGTTCTGGGACAAAGTAGCCTCTGAAAACTTTACTTGGTACCAAGAATGGGACAAAGTGGTTGATTTTAATATGGCCGAAGCCGAGATAAAATGGTTTACCGAAGCCAAAGTAAACATCACTAAAAATTGTATTGACAGACATTTAGCCAAAAACGGAACAAAAACTGCCATCATTTTTGAACCCAATGATCCAACCGAGACCGCTTTGCACATTTCCTATAACGTACTACACGAGCGTGTGTGCAAAATGGCTAATGTTTTACAAGAGCAAGGCATACAAAAAGGAGATCGCGTATGCATTTATTTGCCTATGATTCCAGAACTAGCTGTTACTACGCTAGCATGTGCAAGAATTGGTGCTATTCACTCCGTTGTTTTCGCAGGATTCTCGGCATCGGCGGTGGCAGCTCGTATTAATGACAGCTCTTGTAAAATGGTCATCACCTCAGATGGTGGTTATCGGGGCAATAAAACAATTGATTTAAAAAGTATCGTTGACGAAGCCTTATTGAGTTGCGATTGCGTTGAAAAAGTATTGGTTGCTAAAAGAATCAACTCCACTATCAATATGAAAGAAGGTCGTGACCAATGGTTACAGCCACTTCTAGACGCTGCATCAGACAATAACGTGGCTGAAATTATGGATGCCGAAGATCCGTTGTTTATTTTGTACACCTCTGGCTCTACAGGAAAACCAAAAGGAATGGTTCATACTACTGCAGGCTATATGGTGTATACCGCGTATACGTTTAAGAATGTTTTTAATTACGAGGACAACGACATTTTTTGGTGTACTGCTGACATTGGTTGGATCACTGGACACTCCTATATATTATACGGACCTTTATTGAATGGAGCTACGACTGTAATTTTCGAAGGCGTTCCCTCCTATCCTGATTTCAGTAGGTTTTGGCAAACTATCGAGAAACATAAAGTCACTCAATTTTATACCGCCCCAACAGCCATTAGAGCTTTGGCGAAAGAAAGTATCGAATTTGTACAACGATACCAATTGACTTCTTTAAAAGTCATTGGATCCGTGGGAGAACCTATTAATGAAGAAGCTTGGCACTGGTACAACAACCATGTAGGCGATAAAAAATGCCCTGTGGTGGACACTTGGTGGCAAACCGAAACTGGAGGAATTATGATCTCGCCAATTGCTTTTGTAACACCAACTAAACCTACGTATGCATCGTTGCCATTACCTGGAATACAACCCGTTTTGATGGATGAAAAACGCAACGAAATTGAAGGTAATCAAGTTACAGGAAGTTTGTGTATTAAATTCCCTTGGCCAGGAATTGCAAGAACTATTTGGGGTGATCATCAACGTTACAAAGACACGTATTTTTCTACCTTTCCAGGCAAATATTTCACTGGAGATGGCGCTTTGCGTGACGAAGTTGGGTATTACAGAATCACAGGCCGCGTAGACGATGTTGTAATTGTTTCTGGTCATAACCTTGGAACAGCCCCTATTGAAGATGCCATCAATGAACATCCAGCGGTTGCTGAAAGTGCTATTGTAGGTTTCCCGCATGATATTAAAGGAAATGCTTTGTATGGCTTTGTAATTCTAAAAGAAACTGGAGAATATCGTGATAGAGAAAATCTGAGTAAAGAAATTAATCAACACATATCAGATCACATTGGTCCTATTGCTAAGTTAGATAAAATTCAGTTTGTTTCTGGTTTACCCAAAACCCGTTCAGGCAAAATCATGCGTAGAATTCTACGTAAAATAGCCGAAGGAGATTACTCTAATTTTGGAGATACTTCAACCTTGTTGAATCCTGAAATTGTGGACGAAATCAAAGATGGTAAAATTTAATTTTTAGTTTTAATTTGTTGTTGAAAAACTGCTTCATCTCTGGAGCAGTTTTTTTATACAAAAACGGCTGTCTTTTTAAGGACAGCCGTTTTTCACTAATTCAACGCAATATTAATTTTTCAATAGTTTCAATACCTTCATGACATTATTCTCATCGAATGTTTTTACAATATAAAGTCCTTGATTCAAATCACTAACTAAAAATTGAGATCCTGCTGTTTTAGTAGCATCAAAACTTTTAACCAATTGTCCCGTGATAGAAAAAATTTGAACTTTAGAAATAGTTCCATTCAATGTAAAATAATCAGATGCTGGGTTTGGATACAAAACAATCGTTGGTGATTTTTCATAATCGGCAATTGCCAAAGAAGCTGTTTTATTTCCGTATATTTTAAACTCACCTGGCTGTAAAGATATTGGTTGTGATGTACTTGAAATTACAATTTCACTGTTATCCATCAAATTATACCATGTACCTGTGTAAGCAAAACCAGATGGAACTGTTTGAGCGGTTACATTAAAATTAGCAAGAATCAAAACATCTTTTAATTGGCTTGAAGCCAAAGCACTGTTTGTAATTTTGATATTTGGGTATAACGAACTCGTGTTTGCAATGCTTGCGGTACCAGAAAAAACCGGTTCGATTGTTTTCATGGTGATCATTTTGGCCCAATCATCGTAAATTTTACTTCTATTGGTATCTCCAAGCCAATTACCCGTCCATTGCGGTTGTGGTTTTGTATCCAATTTACAATCGCCAGAAGTACCATCAGACGATGTATTTACCGTTCCATTGTTACAAGAAAATATAGATTTGTCCCAACCTAACTCCCCAAATTGCCAAATCATTTTTGGTCCAGGAACCAATAATGAAACGGCTCCTAAAGCAGACATTCTAGATAATGCAATATTCAAGTTTTTAACATCATGATTGGCCTCAGAACTGTTACCGGTCTGTAAGTTATTGTACATCAAACGTTCTTCATCATGACTTTCAGCATAACCCATTAATCGATGCGCTGTAAACCCTCTACTGGAAGCGTTCATTCCTGATATGTTTCCTGCAAATCCTTTTGTAAGATTGTTGTATTGACCCGTCAAAATTCCCCACATCATAACTCCCTTGCTAGGTGTTTCATTCAATCTGTAATTTGCCCATTGCTGTTCTTCATCATTACCTCCTAAATGTTCAAAAATAACATAGTGATTCGGGTCTAAACTCCAAGAATAACTGGCATATTTTTGCAATACCTCTACTCTATCTTGCTGTCTATTTCCAGTGCAATTTTCCTGACCACCGGCCACATTAGCTGGACAATTTTGGGTAAACCCTTTGGTTAAATCCCATCTAAATCCATCAATTTTATATTCTTCAACCCATTGTTTAATGACACGTTGTACATAGTTCTGCGTTCTAGGTTGCTGGTGGTTAAAATCTTCACCCACACTGTAACTGTGCATGGCTGTTGTATTAAAATAAGGATTCTCAGTAGATGGTGAACCCCAGCCATCACCGTCAGGATCATTCATCCACATACGAACCATAGGATTACGACCAAAAGCATGATTTAACGCCACATCAAGAATCACGGCTATCCCGTTTTGATGGCACAAATCAATAAATTCTTTTAGTTTATCTGATGTACCATAAAACTTGTCTAATGCCATGTGAAATGAGGTGTTGTATCCCCAACTTTCGTTGCCTTCATATTCCATCACTGGCATTAACTCAATTGCATTGATTTTCAAATTTTTGAAATAATCAATCTTATTAATTAAGTCCTGATAGCTTCTATTAGCATCAAAGTCACGCACTAATAATTCGTAAACAACTAGTTGTTCTTTTTCTGGCTTCACAAAGTTGGTAGTAGCACTGCTCCAGTTATAAGGAGCTTTACCCGTTTGCAAAACAGTAACCTCACGTTCTTGCCCTACTGGATATACAGGCATGTTTGGATACTTTGCTGCTGAGATTCCACCATCATCAAAAGGAGATAATACAAGCGTCGAATACGGATCTGCAGTTTTTACTAAAGAAGGTGTACCTGCAATTGGAGTAGCATCAACAACCCAGTATTGATAGGTGTAATTTACTCCTGATGTTAAGCCTGTTAATTCTAACCAAAACTTCCCCGAGGTCGGGTCCTTTTTCATAGCGTAAACGTCTGTAGGTTGCCAATTATTAAAACTTCCTGCAACGTAAACAAAATCTTTAAATGGCGCATCAAGTACAAGTGTTGCTTTTGAGGCATCCGCATTATTATAGTTTATACCATCTAACAACCCCATTGGTATGGCTTGGCTAGCAGCATTTGGGTTTACAATAGCGCTGAATTTTTTACTAATTGTTGTTGCTCCTTGTGTTACTTGAAGTTCGTAATTTTGATTACTAGTGATTCCTATTTGATTAAAATTGTAGTTAGCAGTAGCAGGGTTTGTGTTTACTGTTACTCCGTTTGCTTTTAATACATAACTCGCACTACCACCCGAATTTAAAGCTGAAATATTCAAACTTCCGCCACTAGAAATGATAGTTGCGCTGTTTTCTGAAGGAGCAGTCAATGTTACTTGAAATGAACCTACTTCATTGATTATATCTTGCGATTTTTTATCTCCCGTACCGTCTTTAGCTTTTACTAAAAAACCAATTCTTCCGATTCCGTTTCTACTGTAAAAAGTGTTTGGAGTAAATGTTTTTGTGTAGGTATCTGAGCCCGAATCATACGTAAATCGGTTCGCTTCATTAGATGCTGTCCATGCACCATTAGTAGGACAATCAACAATATTTGCATCATTGATGTCAAAAGACCATGCCCAAATATATAGTGCATTTCCAGTTACTCCCCAAGCAGACTCATTTACACTACTCCCATTGATGGTAATGGTTATAGAATTAGTTTCTTCAAAAGTAGGAGGACTGATGCTATAGCTAACTGTTTGTTGTTGAGCTGAAGCGACAATTGAAAAGAAAAACAATACAAAAAGTACAATTTTTTTCATGGTTTAAAGAGTTAGATTTAGTGAAATAAAAAAAGGGCTATCTGTATGACAGCCCTTTTTTATCAAAAAAAAAATTTAATTTAAAGTGATCGTCTTAGCAACGCCATCAACCTTCAAGACTCTTACTCTTGTTGTACCTGTATATTTAAAATTACTATCACCATCATTTGCATTAACTAATTCAGGAGTAATAGTATATCCAGCATTAGCATAAAACGGATAGTTTCTACTTGAATCCCAATTTCCGTTGCTTGTAAAGTTGTTTCCTAAAAAGATACGAAACGCTTCACCATTTTTTAATACTACGGATACTTGGTACACATTAGTTTGACCCGGTACAAGAGGAAACTCAGTTTCTGCATCGTTATCCCATGTCCATCCACCTGGAGTGGCAGCACCAACTAACCAGTGTGAAGATGCTAGTGGTACTCGGTAAGGAGTAACTTTAATAGTAAATGAATTAGAAAATTGAGCAGCAGTTGCTGTAGCACCCACTGATGATTTGATACGAATATCAACTAAGTTTTCTTGCTTGTCTATAAAACCTCCATTAATTAAAGCTGCATTTAACTCAGCAACTGTAATACTTTTAAAACGACTTGTAGTTGTAGTTACTACTGTTGGAGTAGCAAATTTAGTACCTGCTTTTGCAATTTCAATACTGTAGTTTACAACAGTTGAAGTTCCAGCATAAGCTGCATCATCCCATACCATTGTAGTAGCAATATCTTTTTCGGTAGCTTTAGAAAGAACAATATTAAAATCTCCTTTTGGTGTCAATAATACAGGTGCAGTAGTTGCTGCTACAGCCTCTCTATCCGTATTTTGAATGTCATCGGTACATGAAATGGCTACTATACTTAACATAGCCAATACTATTTTATTAAAATTTTTCATTTTTTATGTTTTTTGAATTAAATATTATTTAGTAACCCGTGTTTTGAGTTAAGTTTGGATTTGCAGTAATAGAAGCGCTAGGAAGTGGAAACACATTCAACTCAGAAGGAATAGAAGTTCCATTTGCAATATTACCTTTCCAAGCCCAATTGTAAGATCCACCACCATATTTGTTAAAACGAATCAAATCTTGTCGTCTGTGTCCTTCCCAATGTAATTCACGTGATCTTTCGTCAATCATAAAATCAAGATTTACTTGTGATTGCGTAACATTTGCAATTGTTGCTCCACCATTTGCACGTTGTCTTAAAGCATTAATATAAGTTAATGACTGAGCAGTTGCAGTTGTAGCATTATTAGTGTTTGTAGCACCATCTTTTCTCATTTGAGCTTCGGCATACATTAAGTAAGCATCAGCCAATCTAAAAAGTGGAAAATCAGTATCTACAAAAGTAGAGTTAACACCAGCAACACCTGTTGTTGTTTTATTAGAATATTTGCGTAAAATGTAACCTTGTCCAGCATTGGTCAAATCGGCAATATCAATAGGTCTAGAACCTGCAGAATACGTTTTTCTCTCATCATTATTAAATTGAGAACCATCAAACTTTTCAACAAATTGCTTTCTAAGTCTAAGGGCACCACCCCAACCACCTACAGCAAACTCAGCACCATTAGACTCAACCGAACCAACTTGACCGTTAATCATAACAGTTGTTGCACCATAATTTTGAGTTTTTACTCCGTCTGATTGTAATGTAAAAATCATTTCAGATGAAGTGTGGTTATTTGCCTTAAAGTTGTCAAGGTATTTTGTAGTTAAGGTATATCCACCAGCAATTACCTCTTGACATTTTGCCATACACTCAGCATACTTTGGAGTACCAATGTAAACTTGGGCATTCAAATACATCTTAGCCAAAATCATTTGAGCCATAGCTTTGTCTAATCTTCCGTACTCATTTGTTTTAGCCGCTTTCAAATTAGGAATAACCTCATTCAATTCTTTTTCAATAAAAGTAAAAAGCTGCTGTCTGTCATATTGAGGTCCTTTAAAATTTAAAGGATCATTTTCAGTAATAAACGGTGCTTTTCCAAACAAGTCCATCATGTTATAGTATGCAAATGCTCTTAATACACGCACTTCATTTCTATATACATTAATTTCAGTAACATCAGCAGGATTAGTAATTCCTCTTGAACTAAGCAAAGCTGGAGTAGATTGTCTCAAGAAATCATTAGCAAGAGCAACCTCAGCCATCGTTCTACTGAACATTCCTAACAAAATAGGATTAGCAGAAGTCCAAGTATTACGCTGAAGCTCAGCAGTTCCTTCGTCATTTTCATAAGTCCACACTACCTCATCAGTAGTTAAATTTTGCAAATACCACATACAACGTCCAAACTGACTTGTACCAGCATCAATACCTTGTAAGAAAGACGAACCAGCATCACCAGTTCCTGTTAAGCTTAAATTACCGTAAACACCACCTAGTGCTTGCTTGTACCCTTGAGGCGTAGCAAATAACTCCCCAGGAGTAAGTACACGGGCATCCTCGGCTACTACATCTAAATCACTGGTACACGATTGTAACGTCGCGAAAGCGAATAGTACGTAAATAAAATTTATTTTTTTCATGATTTAATTATTAAAATTTAACATTAACCCCACCTAAAATAGAACGCTGTCTAGGGTAAATTGTATTATCAACACCATTATTAGCAACCTCTGGATCCAATCCTGAATAATCAGAAATTACAAAAACGTTTTGCATTCCAGCAAACAAACGTAGTGATGCTTTCCCTTCTAACCATTTTGGGAAAGTGTACCCTAATGTGATGTTATCCATTCTTAAAAACGATGCGTTTTCTACAAACAAATCAGACAAAACAACATTTGATGTTGTTGTAAAATTAGTATCAAGAACTGATGTAGGTATGTTACCTACTGTAGCACCACTTACTAATTGATCATATTGAGCTCTTCCAGCATTTACAGCGTTAAAGACTCTATTTCCTACACTTGCTCTCAAGTTGAAAGAAAAATCAAGGTTTTTGTAATTTAATGTTGAAGCAAAACCAAAAGTTGCTTTTGGATCTGGATTTCTATATACATATTTATCACTTGAGTTAATTACACCATCATTATTGATGTCAGCGTATCCATTCTCAATTGGTTTTCCTGCAGTGTCAAATAATTGTTTGTATAACAAGAAAGAGTTTGGTGCAAAACCTACTTGGTGAACTTGTCCTTGTGTTCCTGTTCCTGCAATGTTTCCTCCAACTCTAATAAACTCTGAACTTAGTTTTGTAATCTCTCTTTGAAAAGTAGTTGCATTAAAGTTTAAATTCCAGTTTACAGCTTCTGTTTTTATAACATCACCGCTTAAAGACAATTCAGCTCCCTTTGTAGTAAAGCTTCCAATATTCTGCCAAGATCTGTTTGAAAAATTACTACCATCAGCAGTAGCAACATCAGCTAATAAATCTTTAGAATCTTTATAAAAAACCTCTACACTACCTGTGATTCTATTTCCATACAATCCAAAATCTAAACCTGCATTGTAAGTTGTTGTTTCTTCCCATTTAAGATTAGCACTTTGTCTTGCAGAAACCGCAATAGGCAAAGCAACAGTTCCAAAATAGTATTGAGAGCTTCCGCTTCCTAGATTATATTGTTGTAGGTAATCATTATTATTACCTATTTCTTGTTGACCAGTAATACCGTACCCTACTCTAAGTTTCAAGTCAGATACCGTTGTGTTATTTGACAATAAATCTTCTTTAATTTTCCAAGCAAATGCAGCAGCTGGGAAATTAGCCCATCTGTTGTCTTTGTCAAAACGTGACGATCCATCTCTTCTATAAGACAAAGTTACTAAATATTTGTCTTTGAAATTCAAGTTTGATCTCCCAAAGAAACCAACATTTACTCTATCAAAATCAATGGTCGTTTGCGGAAAACCTGTCAATCCAGTTGGTAAATTTGGATCGTTTGTATTTCCTGTAACATAATTAAAGGAATCCCATTTTTGATACGAGTAACCTGCAGTAACATCATACACTAAATCTTTGTATGTATTGTTGTAAACTAAATACGCATCCAGTAATTTGTTTTTTCTTTCGCTTCTTGAAAATTCCTTAGTTCCATAAGGAATATCATTATTTGATCCGCTGCTTGCAGCAAATAAAGATGCAACTTTTGATCTCTCACCGTCAGCTTGATCGTAACCTGCATTTACTACAGCTCGTAAAGCTGGCATGAAATGAAATTTATAATCTACCTCAAAGTTACCAAAAACTCTATTATTAGACCCTTTATCAAATGTTTGTAACAATTGAGCAACAGGATTTCTTGGCGTTTGAGGAAATAATTTATTGTCAATACGGTTGTAATATTCAAAGAAACCACCATAAATAGACCCTGCGCTGTAAATAGGTTGTGTAGGATCAAAACGAAGAGCAGAACCTTCTACATTATCTGCAAATCTATTTTTCTCATTAGAGTAATTTGCATTCAATTTTATTCTTAAATGATCTTTCAAGAAGGAAGGGTTTAATGCTAAACCTACTGTATTTCTATTGAACGTATTCGTTAATCGTAATCCTTCTTGGTACGTATTACCTACAGTTAATCGAGTAGGTATTGCGTTGAACAAGTTTCCTCTTATAGAAATGTTATTATCAACATAATCAGTTTTTCTATAAATTGCTTTTTGCCAATCTGTGTTTGCAGTACCTAGTTTAGATAAATCACTCGGACGCTTATCTGCAATTAATGCTCTAAATTGGTCTGCATTAAATACTGGAATCGTTTTATCAAGTGATCCACTTCCGTATTGAAAATTATAATCAACAGCTAAGTTTTTACTTCCTTTTTTAGTAGTAATGATAATCACACCATTAGAAGCTCTTGACCCGTAAATAGCAGTAGCCGAAGCATCTTTTAATACAGTCATAGACTCAATAGTACTTGGATTGATTGAAGCTAAAATAGAAGTTGAACCAAAGTTTTTATCTGAATTATTCTCTATAGGTAATCCATCAATAACAATTAAAGGATCATTACTTGCAAATAAAGATGATCCACCACGAATTCTAATTTGAGAACCAGAACCTGGCGCACCACTAGTATTCACAGTAACACCAGCTACTCTACCGTTTAATAAATTCTCAGCAGTTACGTTTGCTCCTTTGTTAAAGTCTTTTGTACCTAATACAGTTACAGCCCCAGTAGCATCTTTTTTCTTAACGGTACCATAACCTACTTGCACTACAACCTCTTTTAATTGGTTTGCATCTTCTTGCAAGCTCACATTAACTGTTTTTTGACTTAGGAATTCTACAACAGCCGTTGTATATCCTATAAAAGAATAAACAATCTTATCGCCTGTTTTTACATTATTTATTTGGTATTTCCCTTCGTAATCCGTAGACACTCCATTTTTAATACCTTGAACGTTGACATTTACTCCAGGAATAGGTTGACCTGTGGTTTTATCAACAACAGTTCCACCTACTGTACTCTGAGCCAGAATACTAAATGGGAGTAGCAGTACTAAAATCAACAACTTTTTATAAATTGTTTTCATACTTTTTGTTTATTTTAATTTAATTTTGTTTTGGTTGCGTTATAGCTTTAACAATTACTTCGAATGTTAAATTTATGTAAAATTTAATACACACAACAAGGTAAAAAAAATATCAGGTTACGAAAACGTAATAGTGTTGAAAACTTTCTGTTTTATTGAAAATTTTGAGAGTATAATTACCATATTAAAAATTTAATTTTATCTTTATTGAGAATTAAATTATACCAAATGCTATCATGAAAAGGAAAATAACGCTTAAACAAATTGCAAAAGAATTAGACGTTTCCATTTCTACCGTTTCCAAGTCCTTAAGAAATAGTCTTGAAATAGGCGAAGAGACAAGACTTAAAGTTCAGGCTTTCGCCAAATTTTATAATTACAAGCCCAACAACATTGCGCTAAGTTTAAAAAACCGAAAAACTAAAGCAATAGGCATCATAATCCCAGAGATAGTGCATCATTTTTTCTCCACTGTAATCAATGGTGTTGAACAAGTTGCAAATGAGCATGGGTACAGCGTAATCATTTGTCTTTCTGATGATTCTTTTGACAAAGAAGTATTAAACATGGAAATGCTAGCAAACGGTAGCATTGATGGTTTTATCATATCGTTATCAAAAGAAACCCAATTTAAAGCAGATTTTCATCACATTACTGAGGTCATCAATCAAGGAATGCCGGTTGTAATGTTTGACAGAGTTACCAATGATGTTTTATGTGATAAAGTAATTATTGATGATCAAGCAGCAGCTTATGAAGCCGTACAAAGCTTAATTGATAAAGGTCGAAAAAAAATAGCCCTAGTAACTACTGTAGACTACGTTAGTGTGGGCAAGTTACGAACTGATGGTTATACAAAAGCGCTATTGGATAACGGAATTCCATTTAATGAAAATCTAATCCTTAAAATTGAAGACGTAAACACCTGTGAAATCACCATTAGTAAACTCTTAGAAGACAAGGCTATTGATGCGGTATTTGCTGTAAACGAACTATTTGCCGTAACAATAATCAAAACTGCTAATAAAATAGGTTTGAATGTCCCTAAAGATCTAGCAGTAATTGCTTTTACAGATGGTATCATTTCTAAATATTCTACTCCTACTATTACCACTGTAAGTCAAAGTGGGGTAAAAATGGGAAATAAAGCTGCTAAAATGCTTATTGACCGACTTGAAGCCAAAGATGAAGAGGATGAAAATTACAAAACCGAAATTATAGAAACACACTTAATCGAAAGAGAGTCTACTTTATAAAATAATCCTTTTTTAGGCGCAGTTTTCAGCTGCAGTTTTTAGTCCCTTTTTGTAAACTGCAGCTGAAAACTGAATTGATTTTTTAAAAATTCTTGTATTATATTCATTACTACAACCTTGTAGTTAAAAAAGATTGCTGATATTTCTATTTGCAAAACAATTGTTCCAAATATCTTTTTATATTTACCCCTCAAAGCTTTAACTTTTACTTCGAAAAAAAAGATAAGTTTTGATAAGCAAAGCGCTTATCGTATCACAATTAAATTACGATAATGGAAAAGCGTAGATTAAGTTTCTGGGAAATTTGGAACATGAGTTTCGGTTTCTTAGGAATTCAAATGGGTTTTGCACTGCAAAATGCTAACGCCAGCAGAATTCTCCAAATTTTTGGCGCTGACGTTCATGAACTATCCTGGTTTTGGATTATTGCCCCACTAATGGGACTTATTGTACAGCCCATCATAGGCCATTACAGTGATAAAACGTGGGGAAAATTCGGAAGACGAAAACCTTTCTTTTTAGTGGGTGCCTTGTTAGCTTCTATTGGTCTCATATTAATGCCTCAAGCCGAAATCTTTATTTCGTTTTTGCCTGCACTTTGGGTGGGAGCAGGAATGTTAATGATTATGGATGCTTCGTTTAACATTGCCATGGAACCTTTTCGTGCCTTGGTGGGCGATAATTTACGTACTGACCAACGTACACTAGGATTTAGCGTGCAAACAGCCTTAATTGGGTTTGGTGCTGTAATCGGATCTTGGTTACCTTACGTATTAACCAATTGGTTTGGCGTTTCTAACCGTGAAGAAAATGGCGGAGTACCAATGCACTTAATCTTATCATTCATCATTGGAGCTGCTATTCTTGTGGGTTCTATTTTGGTTTCCATCTTTACAACTAAAGAATATTCACCTGAGGAATTAGCACAATTTGAAGACGAAATGGCACATCAGCAAACTAAGGTAGTTGATGCAAATCCAAAAGAATCCAGTTTACTTGACATTTTTGATGATTTTAGAAAAATGCCTACCACCATGCGACAATTAAGCTGGGTGCAATTTTTCTCGTGGTTTGGTTTATTTGGAATGTGGGTTTTTACCACGCCAGCTATAGCCCATCATATTTATGGCTTACCCATTTCAGACAGCAAGAGTGAAGCATATCAAAACGCAGGAGACTGGGTAGGAGTTCTTTTTGGTATTTACAATTTAGTATCTGCTTTTTATGCTTTTGCTTTGCCTTACATCGCAAAAAAAATAGGTCGAAAATTAACACATGCCATCTCCTTAATTATTGGAGGACTTGGACTTATTTCCATCTATTTTGTTCCCGATGAAAACTGGTTAATTCTTTCCATGATTGGTGTGGGGATAGCTTGGGCAAGTATTTTATCTATGCCGTACGCCATATTAGCGGGATCAATTTCTCCAATGAAAATGGGCGTTTACATGGGGATTTTCAACTTCTTTATTGTTATACCCCAAATTATCAATGCCTTAATTGGCGGACCATTAGTTAAATATGCATACAATGACAATGCCATATTTGCATTAGTTACCAGCGGTGTCAGCTTCTTGATTGCTGCAATATTAGTAGTAAAAGTGAAAGATGTTGATGATGTAATAAAATAATAGTAATGACTAAAAAAGCATTTATATTCGACCTTGACGGAGTGATTGTTGACACGGCTAAATACCATTTTTTAGCATGGCAAAAAATTGCAAATGAATTAAATATCGAATTTACACTCGAACACAATGAATTATTAAAAGGAGTAAGCCGTGTGCGCTCCCTTGATATCATATTAGAATTAGGAAAAGTAACCGCTTCGCAAGAAGATAAAGACCGATGGTTAGTTCAAAAAAATGAAGATTATTTATCCTATATAGTTGACATGGATGAAAGCGAAATTCTTCCAGGAATTTTCCCAATACTTCAATTTTTAAAAGAAAAAAAACAACCTATAGCATTAGGTTCAGCAAGTAAAAACGCTAGACCCATTCTAGAAAAAACAGGTTTGTTATCGTATTTTGATGCAGTTGTAGATGGAAATGATGTGACCAATGCCAAACCAGATCCGGAAGTTTTCTTGATGGCTGCAAAATTACTAAACATCTCTCCAGAAAATTCCATCGTGTTTGAAGATTCAGTAGCAGGAGTTCAAGCGGCCAATATTGGGAATATGACCAGCATCGGAATTGGAGAAGCATCTACGTTGCATGAGGCAAAATATATCTTTAAGGATTTTACCGAAATTGATACCGCATTCATTGCAACATTGATACAATAAAACGAAATATATTTTAAAGTTTTCGAGACTACTTGAAACCTTACCCGAGGTGATGCCAAATTGTATGGAGCGCAGCGGAATAAAACTTTAAACAAAAAATAAAATGAATCAAGATTATATAAAACCAGACAATTGGTCCATCATAGAAGAAGGTTTTGACGCTGAACGTGTAAAATCATCCGAAAGTTTGTTTAGTATTGGCAACGGAGCTATGGGACAACGCGCTAATTTTGAAGAAAATTATAGCGGAGAAACCTTTCAAGGCAGCTACATTGCTGGAATTTATTATCCAGATAAAACAAAAGTAGGCTGGTGGAAAAACGGATATCCAGAATATTTTGCAAAGGTTTTAAATGCACCAAACTGGATTGGGATTGACATTGAAATCAACGGTGAAAAATTCGATTTGAATACCTGTACCGATGTCAAAAACTTTCGTCGAGAATTGAACATGAAAGAAGGATGGTATCATCGTTCTTTTGAAGCTACCTTAAAAAATGGAACTGAAATTTCGGTAAATATTCGTCGTTTTCTTTCTATCGTTTTGGATGAAGTTGGTGTTATCAATTATGAAATTACACCTTTGAATAAGGATTCTAAAATTGTATTCAAACCTTATATTGATGCTGGTGTAACAAATGAAGATGCAAACTGGGAAGAAAAATTCTGGGAAACGGTTGATGTAAAAAAATCAGGAAATGAAGCTTTTGTAACAGCTCAAACCTTCAAAACCCATTTCAAGGCAACCACGTTCATGCACAACAGCATTTTAGCTAATGGTGAAAAAACAGGAATTTCACCATCAAATATTGATGCTACTACAGATAAAATCCAATTTAGCTACGATGTAATTGTGGCTCAAGGCCAAAAATCATCGATCCAAAAAATTGGAGGTTATACCGTTTCTTTAAATCATGAAAACACTATCACTGCTGCCGAAAAAGTAATACAAGCTGCCTTAACTTTGGGCTACGAGCAGTTAATACAAGACCAGATTGACGCTTGGGCAAAAATTTGGGAAATGTCAGATATTACTATTGATGGCGATGTCAAAGCACAACAAGGAATTCGTTTCAATATTTTTCAATTGAACCAAACCTATCTTGGTAAAGATTCTCGTTTGAATATTGGACCAAAAGGTTTCACTGGCGAAAAATATGGTGGTTCTACCTATTGGGATACCGAAGCATACTGTATTCCGTTTTACATGGCGACTAAGGATCAAGAAGTAGCGCGCAACTTGTTGACGTACCGCTACAATCAATTAGACAAAGCCATTGAAAATGCAACTAAATTAGGATTTACTAATGGTGCAGCTTTATACCCAATGGTTACTATGAACGGTGAAGAATGTCATAACGAATGGGAAATCACTTTTGAAGAAATTCATAGAAATGGAGCCATAGCATTTGCTATTTACAACTTTTACAGATATACTGGTGATTACAGCTACATTCCTGAAAAAGGTCTTGAAGTCCTTATTGGTATTGCTCGTTTTTGGCATCAAAGAGCGAATTTTTCAGCAAATTTAAACCAATATGTAATACTTGGTGTAACGGGTCCAAACGAGTATGAGAACAACGTAAACAATAATTTCTATACCAATTATATTGCAAAATGGTGTTTGGATTATACCTACGAACAAATTCAGAAAGTATCCCTGGAATATCCATCAGATCACAAAAGAATTACTGAAAAAGTAAACATCACAGACGCAGAATTACAATCTTGGAAAAAAGTTTCGGACAATATGTACTTTCCGTTTTCGGAAGAACATAATGTATACTTACAGCAAGATGGTTTCCTAGAGAAAGATTTGGTTCGCGTAGCTGATTTGGATAAAAGCCAAAGACCTATCAATCAAAAATGGTCTTGGGATCGCATTTTACGTTCGCCATACATCAAGCAAGCCGATGTTTTACAGTGTTTTTATTTCTTTGAAGATCATTTTACGAAAGAAGAACTAAAAAATAATTTTGAATTTTACGAATCCTTTACGGTTCATGAAAGTTCACTTTCGCCTTGCGTACACTCTATTCAAGCGGCTTTGTTAGACAAAATGGATATGGCTTATACCTTCTATTTAAGAACATCACGCCTGGATCTTGATGATTACAATAAGGAAGTAGAAGAAGGTTGTCATATAACCTCAATGGCAGGAACTTGGATGAGTATCGTAGAAGGTTTTGGCGGAATGCGAGTTAAAGATAATACACTTCATTTTTCGCCAAAAATCCCAAAAGAATGGACAGCATATTCGTTTAAAATCAATTTCAGAAATCAAATTTTGACTGTGAATATCAATCACAAAGAAACTACTTTCTCTATTGTTGGCAATACAGAATTGACAATTGTAATAAACGGAGAGCAGGTTATGGTCTCTCCAGAAAACGCACTTGCAGTATAAAAAAATGTTAGAACTTGTAGTACAATCTATCATTTACAAAGTCCTTTACTAGGAAAAAACAATCCCAATTTCAATTGGGATTGTTTACATAATGTTGATTCTTAAGCATATTTAACAGCAGAATACACCTAGACATAGCATCAGCTATTCTAACCTCGCTTTTTAAAATTATATCATTGACCATGGACAAAATTATTTCTCTATCTTTAGCTAACCGGAATTTTTTTAAAAAGATAACCTTATTCCTTTTTTTTATGTCTGTAACGCTACACGCTCAAATTGACAAAATGGAACCACCGTTTTGGTATGCAGGAATGAAAAATACAGAATTGCAGATTCTGTTTTATGGCAAAGACATTTATCAATATCAAGTCTCGGTTTCCAATGGGATAAAAATAAGCTCCGTTCAAAAGACAGAAAATCCAAACTATCTTTTTGTAACCATTGACACCAAAAAAGTACCCGCCTCTAATTTTCTATTTACCTTTAAAAGTAAAAACAAAGAAACGTTTACACAGAAATATTCTTTGAAGCAAAGAAGAGAAAACTCAGCGCAACGCAAAAGTTTCGACTCATCGGATATGATGTATTTACTGATGCCAGACCGATTTGCGAATGGGAACGCAAATAACGACAGTGAAAATTCAACTCAAGAAAAGTACAATAGAGATTTACCTGGTGGAAGACACGGTGGCGATATTGAAGGAATTATTAAAAACCTAGATTACATTTCATCCTTAGGAGCAACAACCATTTGGAGCACGCCACTTTGCGAAGACAACGATGCTAAGCATTCCTACCATACTTACGGACAATCTGATGTCTATAAAATTGATCCACGTTATGGAACTAATGCTGATTATGCTAGATTGGCTTCTGAAATGCATAAAAGAGACATGAAACTGGTGATGGATTATGTCACCAACCATTGGGGAATTGAACACTGGATGATTAAAGATTTACCCACCAAAGATTGGATCAACCAATTTGAAAAATACACACAAACCAATCACAAACGCACAGTAATTCATGATATCAACGCAGCAGAAATTGATAAAAAAGTAGCTATTGACGGCTGGTTTGTACCATCGATGCCTGATTTGAATTTGAAGAATCCACTTACTTTAAATTACTTGATTCAAAATGCCATTTGGTGGATTGAATCAGCTGATTTAGATGGATTTCGAGTAGACACTTACAACTACTCCGATCCCGCAGGAATTGCAACTTGGACAAAATCTATCACCGATGAATACCCAAATTTTAATATCGTTGGCGAAGTTTGGATGCAAAGTCAGGCGCAAATGGCATATTGGCAAAAGGACAGTAAGATTGCAGCTATTCAAGATTACAACTCAAACCTGCCAAGTGTGATGGATTTTACACTTTACGAAGGCACAGCCAAAGCATTCAACGAGGACGATGCAGGATGGGACAAAGGCGTGATGAGGTTTTACGACAATTTCTCAAATGATTTTTTATATCCCAAACCAAACAATATTTTAATTTTTGCGGAGAATCACGACACCAATCGCATCAATGAAACTTTCGGAAAAGACATTAGGAAATACAAAATGGCAATGACGATTCTTGCAACTGTTCGCGGAATACCTCAATTGTATTACGGTAGCGAAATAGGTATGGCCGGAAATAAAGATAAAGGTGATGCTGATATTCGTCAAGATTTTCCAGGAGGTTGGAATGGCGATACCAACAATGCTTTTACAAATTCGGGACGAACTGCAGAACAAAAGCAATATTTCGATTTTACGTCTAAATTATTCAATTGGAGGAAAACACAAACAGCCATTCATACTGGAAAAATGACGCATTACATTCCAGAAAACAATGTGTACGTGTATTTTAGATACAACAATGATGAAACAGTAATGGTTCTAATGAACAACAGTACTGAAACTAAAACGATAAAAACCGATCGTTTTAAAGAGAACATCAAAAACTTTAAATCAGGAAAAGATGTGATTTCTGAACGTACTTTTGACGTTAACAATGAAATAAAAATCGAAGCTAAATCGGTTTTGATTTTAGAGTTGAAATAGTATAAACCATAAAAGTCATTTAAGAAATTTGAAAGTAACTAATATGACTTATATGTTTCAA
>NZ_QKNZ01000065.1:0-9833 GCF_014156605.1 Flavobacterium sp. SOK18b | reverse complement strand
TTGTAGCGCGGGAACGTTGGTGGCAATTTTACCGCAGAAGAGAAAAATCACTTTATATACAAGAATAATAATGGTTAAAGAAAGTAAAATAAAGGAGTTGATTAATGATAAAGTTGTATCACAACTTGAAATTGAATTATCAAAATTCGGATTTAAATATCTAAAGTCGAAAAAACATTTTATCAGACAAGAAAGAGAATTTCAACAAACAATTACAGTAAATACACCATATTCGCCTCTTAAATATGATGATAATACAGACCAAATATATTTAGTTTTTAATATTAATTCTAATATAGAAATTCCAAATTATGAAACTTGGTTTCTAGATAAATTTGGTGGAAAAACATATTATTCAGAACGTATAGATAGTAGTATTTCACAAATTGAACTTTCGTTTGAAGATTTTGAAAATGAAAATTTTTACACTCCAACGGCTTCACAAAATTTCAAGAAAAGTATCAGTCTTTCCTTAAAAGGGGGAGATTCAAAAATAGTGGATATTGAATCATTTAATACGGTATTACAATTTAAAATACCCGAAATGGTCTCAAATCTTTCAATGAATTCAGATATTTTAAAATTAGACGAAACAAATAAGTATAAATTTCACAGTATCTATTTATTAATTTTTGGTGGCTATGTAGAAGTAGCACATTCTAAAATCCAAGAATTTTACAAGTATTTAATTCTTAAAATTGAAAGTAAAGAGAAACTTTCCGAAAACGAATTAAACAGTTATTTAGGAGAACTTAATGTACTTGTAAAAAATGTTTCAAAGGTTACAGATTTAACTTTAGAAAACCCATTTAAACAAACTATTAAAGTTTTAAATTCTAAAAATGATTCCTTTGCTTTTTCAGAAAAAACTATTTTTCAGGAAAAATTAAGAATAGACCTTTCACAATATGGCATTAAATCAATTTTCATCAACCTCCTTGGCGATATTTTAGTAGTAACTACTAATCAAAAAATAATTAAATTAAATATTAAAGGTGAAATTATTTTTGAAACAGAATTGGAAACACCAAAAGGTTTTCGAGAATTAAGTTATGATTTCCCGTGTGGTGTTGTAGAAAATTCAACAGATTTTTTTATAAATAATTATATTTTAAAAGCGGACAATACGCTTTTAGAATTGGCAATACCACTGCAAAAACTAAAAAAAGGAGCTTTACAAAACGCCACCATCTCTAATCTTAACTATTGGAATAAAAAAGAGAGCTATTTAATTAGTTATGAGAATAATTTATACATCTATAATAAAAATGGTGAAATTGAAAAAACGGTAAAAATTGAACAAAAACGAATTGAAAGGATTATTGTTGAAAAAGAATGGATAATAGCCTTAAAAATAGATAAAGCATTAGTGATTTTAGATTTTGAAGGCAAGCAAATTAATGAATTTGAATTTGGAAATGGTAATAATCGATTTGAATTTTCAGCCAATTATAAGTACTTAATTTGTTGTTTTTATTCCACAAAATCGCAGTTTTTCGATTTAATTACAGGTAAAAAAGAAACCTTATGGGCACACCCAACCTTTATAAAGAATTATAAAGAAATGATGTACAATGACATAAACCATAATTTCGGAATGTCATTTGCAAAATTTTCACCGGATAATAACTATATAGTTGGAAGCGCAGACCATGGTAAATATGTTGCTTGGAAACTTCCAAAATTGGATAGAATTGAACTTATTCCTCAAGAGGAAATGATAGGCTTATTAGAACCCGCAGAAGCTACAAGATTTACAAATAATGAAAGTGAAACTATAATTACAAAAGCAGAAATAGTTAAATTGGAAAACCATACATTTCTTAAAAACCGAGGGAATGATATTTCAAAAATAATGTTTTTTGAAAATGGCGATATTTTTATTACTGAAATTGGTTATGGGAAATTTGTACTGACTTGGGACAGAAATTTCAATAATTTAGCATATCAAAAAATTGACGGAAAATTAGACTTTTATGCTGAAAAATATTTAACACAACATTCAAAAACGGAATTTATAGTTTACGAACAAAAATAAAAAACTGCCACCAACACACGTAGCTGTTGCGCAACTCTCTTAAAAAAGTAAAATTTCAAGATAAGGATAAAAAACAACCTCGTTTAAGGATTTTTAAGCGAGGTTTATTTTTGGTTTTAGGTTGTAGTTTGTAAAAATAAAATGCCTTAAAAAGTCGGTTTTCAAGTCAATGAAAGCTGTTTTTAGAGAAGTTGGTGCTTTTGCTTGTATTTCACTTACAACTCCGGCTTTTGTTTTTGTTTTTTTGGTGATAAACTTCAAGTATTTCTTGAGATTATAGGTCAATGCTGCCATTAAAACGTGTTTGTTGGCCTGCTTGATTCCTCTTGTGTTTACGCGCTTCATATTGGTAAAATTGACCAATGTTCCTATTACTGGTTCTACAGTTTTACTTCTCACTCGTACCATTTGCTTGGCATAGCGTGCGTTTTGAGTCAGTTTTTGGTGCATTCGATCGTAGTGTTCTTTGTGGATGCTGTGATCTATCTTTTTATACTTAGTGCTTTTTCCGCAGCATTCTTCTCGTAGTGGACAGTTTTTGCAATCGCGCTCACTACTTCGATAGCTGTATTTGGTGTAGCTTTTGCTATCGTTCTTTTCGCCTTTAAAAAGCAAAATGGCCTTGTTGGAACCTTCTTTGATACATTCGTATTGATTCAATTCTTTGTTGAAAATAAAACCTTCTCGCTCGGGTTTGTACTGTCCGAAGTTTGGAATATAGGCATCGATGTTTTTTTGGTTCAAATACTTTAAAGCTTCTCCACTACTGTAACCTCCATCGGCTAAAAGTTCTTCTAATTCAATGCCGTTTTCATTTAGGTTTTCCTCTGTTAATTCTACTATTTTTTGCACGCACTGACTATCGCGTTTGTCTGCAAAATCAGAACAGGCGCCTGTTATTACATGATGAGCATCGTCTACAGCTATTTGTCCAAAATAGTTTAACTGTCTTGCTTTTCCTGGTTTTACACTTACCCTAGCATCTGAATCTGTGGGGGAATAATGCGTATGATTCGATACAAATCTCGGACGTATTGAATTGCCGTGTTCATCTACTTTATCAATGTTGAAGTTGGGATTGGGTTGGCTCTTGTATGCTTCTTTTTTTCCAATTATGGTGTTGTTCTACTAGTTTCTTTCTGGTGCTGGTAGTTTTAAATTCGCTGTTTTCTTCTAATTCATCTACAAAGGCACTGGCATCTTCCAATACTTCTTTCTCTACCAAACTATCCATAGAAGCATTGGCTTTGATAAAAACACTGTCCACGGCTTGACGTTTGCCGCGAATCATACCTTTGGAAACACACAGCTTTAAAACGGCTTTAAACAAACTTAAAAACACTTCTTCACCATACAACCCACGCGTGCGACTAATGGTGCTGTGCCAAGGTAAAGCCTCATCAATGTCATACCGAATAAAAAGGCGAACATCTAAACAATTCGAGCAATATTCGATGAGTTTCCTGTCTGAATTTATATTGTTTAAATAGCCTACCAAACAGATTTTGAAAAACACAACGGGATCAATACTCTCCTGTCCTTCGTCTCCATAATACTTTGCAGTAGCTTTATATAAAAAATGAAAATCAATAGCTGTATCAAGTAATCGATAAAAATTATGCTCAGGAATCAGGTCCTGTAAATGAACTTGATAGAGCATTTTTGGCGTGAGTTCTTTTCTTCCTTGTATAGTTAATAATACAATTTCTTTTACTTTTTTGCAAGTTTTTTTTGATATATTTGTTCGAGTTGTGCAACAAGCACACACGCTACAAGCGATTTGGGCATTTGGCTTAATGGGAAAATTGGTTTTGTATTTGGAAGATTTGGCAAATCCGAAAATGGGGCTTAATTTAGTCCCAAACTGCGTGTAGCGCGGGAACGTTGTGCGTCATTATAACGAAAATGAGAGAAAAATGGAATTTTCTGAAATAAATATGATTGTTGAAATGAACTCTTTTGTCGAATTCTATAGTGAAGATGATGAAAGAATTTTCGAGAATAATGACTTTGAAAAATTACGAAAAGAACTAAATATCAAAATTGATATTTGTGAAATACATAAATCGTATTATTCAGACGGAAAAATTGGTTTTAATGAAAATACAAAAGTTTATTTTTCTGATTTACGCCTTGACACTTTTATTTTGTTAGACATAGGAGATGAAGATCTTGTGAATTTGGTAATTAGATATCCTAAAGTGCAAAAAGACCGAGTAAAATCATTCTGTAGAAATTTTTTTGATAGAACAAAAATTGAAGTATTTTATCTAGAAGGTACAACGAAAGAGAAAAATTCCGAAATATTGACGGATTTAAATTCTTATCCAAAAAAAATTGAATTTTTATATGGCAATTATTATAAAGATATAGAGTTTTATCAGATGAATAAAAAACTAGAAAAAAAAATTGACTTAAAAGAAATTTATATTTGGCCTTTTACTAAAGAAAAATAACGAACGCACAACACACGCTACAACTGATTTGGGCATTTGGCTTAATGGAAAGTTGGTTTTGTATAGGTGATGATTTGGCAAATCCGAAGAATAGGCTTAATTTAGTACCAAATCCGCTGTAGTGCCAAGACGTCAGGCTGTTAAAAAACCTCTTCAAATCTAGAAAGTATTCGGAGGGCTACCAAAGAATAATCTCAATTATGGAATTCTAAAGAGGTTGATTTTAGTTTTTTCACAGACTGACGTTAGTTAGAATTTTAGGAAACCGCTTCTCGACAACAAAAACGAACAACTAGATTAATCTTTAACTCAAAACATAAATATTTAACAGCTATGGGACTATTTGATTTTTTCAAAAAAAAGAATAACGAAGAACAACAAAAACACGAACTAGTGCGACCAAAACAAGCTGACAATGTTGTTGATGAGGCTCAACAAGAATTTATAAACGACTCGACAGCAAACGCTGAAAGAATTGTAGAATCATTCAATGAAAAATATGAAGGAGCATTTGACTATTCTGAGGAGAGTTTAGTTGCACTTGATGAGCTTCTTGAAAACTTTGCTGAATTTGGGGACCAAATGGATGATGAAATGAAAGAAGACTTAATTGCACAGGCAGGTTCCTATATTTTTGAAGTTGCAAGGCGAAATTTTGGAGGAAAATACTTTTGGTACGACCAATTAGACCAACCTTTGCTAGTAACAGGTCTTCCTCATTTTGAAATTTCATTGGTTGCATTTGACAAAGTAAAAATGAGACTTGAAAACGGACAAGAAGATAATATTCCATACTTTTTCAAAGGTTATTCGGATAGAGTTAGACTAGCAAAACCAGGCGACAAAGCAATGATTGTATAGAAAACTAGATTTATTAAATATTTGATTTATAAATACTTAATAAAAATTTAGGTAGAATTTTAACAACACTAGAATTAATTAAAAAATGGATAACGAATTTACAATTGATAATTTACAAGAATTATGGCAAAAGGTTAGTCTTTTACATATCGGACAAACTTATGGTGGACAAAATCTAGGCGAAAAAATTGAATACATAAATCATATTGGAAGTGTTGTATTTGAGATAATTAATGCATCTAAAAACACTTTAGATTTTAATCTTACACTTGCTATTAAATGTGCATTATTGCACGACACATTAGAAGATACAAACTATAAATCCAACAGTCTTGAAGATGAATATGGTAAACAAGTACTAGAAGGTGTTTCTGCTTTGACCAAAAATTCTACACTTGAAAAAGAACTACAAATGACAGACAGCCTAAATAGAATACTACTACAACCAAAGGAAGTTTGGGCAGTTAAAATGGCTGACAGAATTTGTAATTTATATGCCCCTCCTTACTATTGGGACAAATCTAAAAAAGAAAAATATCTTGAGGAAGCAAAAATTATATATGAGCATTTAAAAACCGGAAATGAATATTTAGCAAAAAGGCTATTATCTAAAATTAAAGAATACAAAAACAAATAAAGTACGAGTTACAGCAGGTACACGAGAATTGGGTTTTAGTCATCAACTTAAACTTGGTTTTCTGTCTTGAAGTTCAGCTTTCAACCGAAAGTTCAGTGTTACTCTTTCTCAAACCTAGTTTAGAGAAAAGTTTTGCGTCATTTTGTCACCAAACGAAAAACAGAAAATACATGGTAGTTGAGCACATAATTTATAAAGAAAATGGAGAAGAATTTAAAAGTTTTTTGAATTCTAATTGGTATGATACTGCAACACCTTATCAATTATGTATTTCGGAATTGAAAAAAATTAAAAATGAAATCGATAGTGGTAAAGCATTCTTGATAGTAAGTTATGACCAAAAGTATAAAATATCAACATCAAAGGAATTTGAAAAATGGATAGTAAATATTTTTTTAGGTGGATTTGAGAAATTTGTTTTTGAAAAATAAATATTCAAAATTAGATTTGATAAAATGACAGAAAAACAAAAAATATTAATTGAAGAATTAGGTAACTATTGTTTTGAAAAGCAAACATATGAATTTGATTTTTCTATTGAAATGTGGGGAGTATTGTGGATGCCTTGGTTTGTATATATTAATAATGAAAATGTAAAAATTTCCGTAAATAATATTGAAAATAGTGATCTAATAGAATTAACAAATCTTGGATTAATTGAAAAAGTTAAAGAATTTGATTATTCCGAACTAGATTATCCTACAGAAATCTCAAGAACCAAATATAGAATAAAAAGGAGCGCACAACACACTTAGCTGTTGCGCAACTCTCTCTGGTGCTCGTTAGTAACGAGTGCCTTCTTTCCTTGTAAAACAAGTCGTAAGGTTTGCATCGCGGCTCACTAAACAGGATCATTTCAAGTAGAATTGAATATCATTTGCTTTTCAATTAATTGGTAATAAAAGATCTTCCCCTCGGTAGCATAAAATTCTGTTCCGTGTCATTTCCAATTAATAGAAAAAGAACCAATGTCCTCTAATCCTTTCCACAAAAATTTATTAAATCATTTTGAGCCATTTATAACAATCTGAAAAAACTACTTTATCTTTGATAAAACATAAAAGGAACCATCCTTATATGCATAAATCCAAAGTCAGAATGCCTGAGAAAACCAATGACAAAACTATTTTTTCGCTGCTGGAAGTAACCAAAAGCATAAAAAAAACGCTGGAACAACGGTATTCAAGTGCTTTTTGGATTAAAGCGGAAATGAACAAACTGAATCATTACAGCCATTCAGGGCATTGTTTTCCTGAAATTATAGAAAAAGTAGACGGTAAAATTGTCGCACAATGCAAAGCAACCCTGTGGCGTGACGATTACCAAAATATAAACCGTAACTTTCTAAGAATTTTACAGGAACCGCTCAAAGACGGAATTAAAATATTGTTTTTGGCTAAAATTTCCTTTGACCCCGCTTTTGGACTGTCACTCCAAATTATAGATATTGATCCGCAGTTTACATTGGGAGATTTAGAAAATGAAAAGCGACAGACCATCAAAAAATTAAAAGAAGAAGGAATTTATGATGCAAACAAAAAGCTAGATCTTTCTTTATTACCACAAAGGCTGGCAATCATTTCAGTAGAAACCAGCAAAGGTTACGGTGATTTTTTAAATGTAATTGACAACAACAATTGGAATTATAAATTCTTTTACCTCTTGTTTCCATCCATATTACAAGGTGATAAAGCTGTAACGGGCATTATTGCTCAGTTAAAGCGAATAAAGAAAGTGATCCATCATTTTGATGCAGTAGCCATCATTAGGGGTGGCGGTGGCGATGTAGGCCTATCGTGCTATAATGAATATGAATTAGCCAAAGCAATTGCACTATTCCCCATTCCTGTCATTACTGGTATTGGTCATGTTACCAATGAAACGGTATGTGAAATGATCGCGCATACCAATGCCATTACACCAACAAAACTTGCGGAATACCTACTTCAAAAATTCCACAATATTTCGGTACCAATTCAAAAAGCAAAGGACAAAATAATCGACAAAGCCAGACGGTTTATCAGTGAGGAGTATACCACTCTAGAATCCGAACTGAAATTGTTTCGTTCTTTGACAAATACGATACTGAACAACAATGAAAACAAAATCAAAAATGCAAGCTATGCCATAAAGCAACAATCCCAATTCATTATAAAAAACAGTAATAACGTATTAGAATCTTTGTATCATAAAACTCAGATGGCAGCAACCAATAGGATCACGCAATCACAAGCAGCAGTACTTCAAGTGCAAGAAACTTTAAAAACGGCATCAATTAATAACTTTAAAAATGCCGAACTTGCATTGGGAAACATTGAGAAAAATATCCAAATCATGGATCCTGTCAATGTGTTAAAAAGAGGTTTTAGTATCACCTATCATAATGGTAAAGCAGTCAAAGATACAACCCACCTTCAAGAGGGAACAACTATAGAAACAGTCCTTTTTAACGGAACGATAGAAAGCACCATCACAAAAATCAAAGAATAAAATGGAAGAAGAACTAAATTATACAAACGCTTTTGAAGAATTGCAAAGTATTGTATCCGAAATAGAACAAGGCGAAATATCAGTTGATGACCTTTCTGAGAAAGTAAAAAGAGCCACAACACTAATTAAATTTTGCAAGTTAAAACTAACCACAACAGCAGAAGATGTGAATGCAATTTTAAAAGAACTCGAAAATTAAAAAATAAAAGGGAAGAGTATGTGTTATCATTCCAAACAAACTAAAATAGCTTTAGAAGTACAAAGTAGGTTCAAGGCTACGATTGACAATCCACTAGAATTCAAACCAGCAACTCATGCCAATGGTTTTGAATATCCCAAAACCCCAGTAATCATTGATGAAAAACCAAACATCATTACGCATTACAATTGGGGCTTGATACCAGCGTGGGCTCAAGATGAAGACATTAAAAAATTCACCTTAAACGCCAAAATAGAGACAATAAGCGAAAAGCCTTCCTTCAAAAACTCAGTAAACAAGCGATGTCTTGTGATTGCCAATGGTTTCTATGAATGGCAATGGCTTGACAGCAAAGGAAAAAATAAAAACAAATTTGAAATCGGAATTGGTAATGATGATCTCTTTGCTTTCGCTGGAATTTATGCGCAATGGACCAATACAATCACAGGTGAGATCAAAAATACCTATGCTATTGTTACCACCCAAGCCAACACAGTCATGTCAGAAATACACAATATCAAAAAACGCATGCCGGTAATACTAAAACCAGAAGACGAAGCAAAATGGTTGCAACATCATCCTATAGAAGCATTCGCCTTTCCATATGAAGTCAATTTGGTGGCTAAAAACCTGAATCAAAATTCTCTTTTCTAATAAACAATAAAGCATTATGCTTTCCCAAAAGGGAACGATTACTCTACCTCATACAAAAAAGCGCATTAGATAAACTAGAGTAGACATTCCTAATGTGGCAAATAATGGGAAATCAAGAAAAATTGACTTTACAGACAAAATAGAAACGTATCACTGTTGAGGGACAATTTCAATAATCAATAGCTATTACTTCAATTTTGAAGAGGTCATAAAATGTACCTATACTTCCAATTTCATTTTACGTAATTGTTTTACTTTGGGTTCAATAAAAAAATTAATTGCTCTTAAATGTATGCCTTTACGATAGTCAAGTTTTTAAAAAGTAGAAAGAAGGATACTTTACTTAGGTTTCAGAATAGCTTTCAAATAATCTAAGAATAAATATTTTGTTAGAACTCTTGTCTATATAGAAAAAGTATTCAATTCTTGATCTTAAACCCCATATTTTTCATCCCATAATAAGAGATAAATATTACTCTATTTTATCTTTCTTTATAA
>NZ_QKNZ01000064.1:0-44711 GCF_014156605.1 Flavobacterium sp. SOK18b | reverse complement strand
TTCTTTGTATAGAACTATCATCGACTACTACACAGTTTAATTTCATAATAAAGTTTACTTTATTAGATTGCGTAAATATACTACTTTTAATTTAAGTTGTTTCAATTAATCGGATTTTTTTACTTTACGTCGATAAAAACAACAAAAATATTTTTTTATTTAAATTTTTTATTACTTTTGCACTCAAATTAACAATAAATATATTTTTATGAATCATTATGAAACTGTTTTCATTTTAAATCCCGTTTTATCTGAAGTTCAGGTAAAGGAAACAGTAAGCAAATTTGAAGATTTTCTTACTAGTAGAGGTGCTGAAATGGTGTCTAAAGAAGACTGGGGTCTTAAAAAAATGGCTTACGAAATTCAAAACAAGAAAAGTGGTTTTTACCATTTATTCGAGTTCAAAGTAGCTGGTGAGGTTCTTATCGCTTTTGAAACTGAATTTAGACGTGACGAAAGAGTAATGCGTTTCTTGACTGTGAGTCTTGATAAACATGCTATTTCATGGGCTGAGAGAAGAAGAACTAAATTAAAATCTACAAAAGCTTAATTATTATGGCAACATTACAACAATCGGCTTCAGGAAAAAAAGACGGAGATATTAGATATTTAACGCCTTTGAACATAGAAACTAACAAAACTAAAAAGTATTGTCGTTTCAAAAAATCAGGTATCAAGTATATTGATTATAAAGATGCTGATTTCTTATTGAAATTCGTTAATGAGCAAGGTAAAATTTTACCACGTCGTTTAACAGGAACTTCATTAAAATACCAAAGAAAAGTTTCAGTTGCTGTGAAAAGAGCACGTCACATTGCTTTGATGCCTTACGTGGCGGATTTACTTAAATAATATTAAAACTCAGTTGTTGGTTTTCTAATCATGAAACCTAACTTCTATAATAAAGGACAACAACATGGAACTTATTTTAAAACAAGATGTTCAAAATTTAGGATTTAAAGATGATGTAGTAACTGTAAAAAACGGTTATGGTCGTAATTTTTTAATTCCACAAGGATTTGCTCAATTAGCTACTTCATCTGCAAAGAAAGTATTAGCTGAAAACTTAAAGCAAAGAGCTCACAAAGAAGCTAAAGTAGTTGCTGATGCAAAAGCTTTAGGTGAAGCTTTAAAAGCTATTGAAATTAAAATATTTGCTAAAGCAGGTGGTGAAAAATTATTTGGTTCTATCACTAATATTGACATTGCTGAAGCATTAGCTAAAGGTGGTCAAACAATTGATAGAAAATTTATCACTAGCGGTATCGTAAAACGTACTGGTAAATACAATGCAAGTGTTCGTTTACACAGAGATGTTATAGTTGAATTAGACTATGAAATCGTTGCAGAAAAATAAAAATTCCTTAACTTTTTGTTAAAGAATTATTAAAATCACTCTTCGGAGTGATTTTTTTTTGCTTAATTTTGTGCCACAAATAACACACAATTAAGCAAATGAAA
Source organism: Flavobacterium sp. SOK18b (assembly GCF_014156605.1). Taxonomy (NCBI): domain Bacteria; kingdom Pseudomonadati; phylum Bacteroidota; class Flavobacteriia; order Flavobacteriales; family Flavobacteriaceae; genus Flavobacterium; species Flavobacterium sp. SOK18b. Next base: position 43,250 of record NZ_QKNZ01000064.1, on the reverse strand, counting down.
AAATTAATTACATTATTTCTGATTTTTTGTAGTTCTGTTACCATGTTGGGACAAACTACAACATCAAGTATTAAAGGAATTGTAAAAAGTTCAGCAGGTGAAACACTTCCAGCTGCAACTATTTTAGCTATTCATACTCCTACAGGATCTAAATATTCTGGAGTTTCGAATGTAGACGGTAGGTACAATATGCTTAACATGCGTATTGGTGGGCCTTACAAAATTACTATTTCCTTTGTAGGCTATGAATCTCAAGTGTACAATGAAGTATTTTTAGAGTTAGGTAAAGCATTAATTTTAGATGCGCAACTTAATGATGTAAGCCAACAGCTTACTGAAGTAAAAGTTACAGGTTCTAAGAATAAAGTATTCGGAAATGGAAGAACAGGTGCCGAAACTACCATTGGTAGAAAAGAATTAACTTCGTTGCCGTCAATCTCAAGGTCAGCGGATGATTTTACTCGTTTAGAGCCTTCTGCAAGTGGGGGTTCTTTTGGAGGACGTAATGATCAATACAACAGTTATTCTTTGAACGGAGCCGTTTTTAATAATCCTTTCGGATTAGATGCTGCAACTCCAGGTGGGCAAACTGGTTCTCAACCTATTTCGTTGGATGCAATAGAACAAATTCAGGTGGCTACAGCGCCTTATGATGTTACCTTATCTGGTTTTACAGGTGCATCTGTAAATGCAGTTACTAAATCAGGTACCAATGAATTTCACGGTACTGCTTATGCTTTCTTTAGAAATCAAGATCTAACAGGAAGTAAAATAAAAGGACAAGAGATTTTTGTACCTTCGTTGGAGCAAACACAAGCTGGATTTAGCTTTGGAGGTCCAATAGTTAAAGACAAGTTGTTTTTCTTTGCTAATTATGAAATCGATAAGCGCAGTGACTTAGGATCAAATTTTGTTGCTAATAATGGTGATGGTGTTACAGGTGTGAATGAATCAAGAGTTTTAGAATCTGATTTGGTTGCAGTATCAGCTGCTTTAGGAAGATTGGGTTACAACACAGGTGCTTACCAAGGATTTAAACACAATACGAATTCTAATAAAGGGATTATAAAATTAGATTGGAACATTAATGACAACAATAAATTGGCTGTTATTTACAACTTTTTGAATGCTGCAAAAGACAAACCTGCTCATCCATCTGCTTTAGGATTTAGAGGTCCAGATGCAAATACACTACAATTCGAAAAATCTGGATATCAAATTAACAATGAATTAAGATCTTTTTTAGTTGAGTTAAACTCCAAAATAAGCGAAACTGTTTCTAATAAATTACAAGCGGGTTATACTCATTTTAATGATTTTAGAGATCCTTTTTCTGAGCCAGCTCCAGTAATTAATATTCAGAGTAATGGTTCAAATTACATTATTGCTGGTCACGAACCTTTTTCGATCAACAATACTCTAGACCAAAAAGTGCTTCAAATCACAAACAATTTAAGTTATACAGCAGGTAAGCATGCTTTTACTTTTGGTGCTTCTTTTGAGAAATATCAATTTGAAAATTCATTTAATTTGGCAGGATATGACAATTTTGGTAATCCAAATGGATATGCTGGAACTTTTTTCTCTCCATACTTTAGTGTTCAAGACTTTTTGAATGATGCTGCTAAACCATTTGCAACAAGTATTATTGCTCAAAATTTATTATATGCAAAAACTACTGATGCTGCTAAGAACAGTTTTGCAGTAGGTGCAGATAATGGATGGAAATTAGCTGAGCTTAATGTAGGTCAAGCTGCATTATATGCTCAAGATGATTGGAATATTACCGATAATTTCAAACTTTCATTAGGATTAAGAGTTGACAAACCGTTGTATTTTGATACTTCTGATTTGATTCAAAAATATATTGATACTCAAAACGGAGCTACAAGAAATAACAGTGTCTTGTATTACAATCCTAAAACGAAGGCTAATGAAACATTAATTTCGACTACATTACCAACAGATAAATTACTTTGGTCACCAAGAATGGGTTTCAATTGGGATGTTAAAGGAGATAAAACAACTCAAATACGTGGTGGATCTGGTGTATTTACTGGAAAACTTCCATTTGTATGGTTAGGAAATCAAGTGAGTGGTGCTGATGATGGTTTCTTTCAAATTATGGATAAAAACTTTAAGTGGCCTCAAGTATGGAGATCAAGTTTAGGTTTAGATCACCGTTTCGAAAACAATTATATTGCAACTTTTGATATGTCTTACAACAAAGATATCAACGGTGTTCATGTGCAAAACTGGGGTTTAAGAACTCCATCTGGAACTCTTGCAGGTGTTGATAATAGAGCAATTTACAATGCTGCAGACAAAGGTGCTAATAACGCCTATGTAATGACAAATTCTAACAAAGGATATGTATTAAACACATCATTTAAATTACAAAAAACTTTTGATAACGGTTTATTTGCGAGTTTAGCTTATAATTATTTAATAGCTAAAGATGTAAACTCTATTGAGGCAGAAATTACGGGCGATGCTTTTGCATTTAATCCAGCTTTAGGTAATGTAAATGATGCCGTTTTGACTAATTCAAAATACGGAGATACGCACCGTTTTATTGGTGTGGCATCTAAAAAATGGAAATACGGAACAAATGACAAATGGGCTACCACAGTATCTACATTTTTTGAGTATGCACAAGGAGGACGTTTTAACTACATTTACGGAGGTGATGTAAATAATGACGGATCTGGAACAAATGATTTAATTTATGTACCAACAACTGCAGAGATTAATACAATGGTATTCTCAGGAGCAGGTCAAGGTGCAGCATTTAATGCTTTTATCAATCAAGATAAATATTTAAGTGAAAGAAGAGGGCAATACGCTGAGCGTTATGGCGCATTAGCACCATGGAGAGGAAAATGGGATATGAAATTAATTCAAGATTATAATTTTAAACCTTCTTCAAGTTCAGATAAAACAAATACAATTCAGTTTAGTATTGATATCTTAAATGTTGGAAATTTATTAAATTCTGATTGGGGATTAGTACAAGTTCCTACTAGTATTCAACCAATAGGAGTAACTGTTAATCAAACTACAAAAATTCCTACTTATACTTTTAATGGAACACAAACTAAAACGTTCAATTACGATGCTAGTTTATTATCAAGATGGCAAGCACAGTTTGGAATTAGATATATTTTCTAGTCTATTTAGAAATTAAATGAAAGCCTTCTTGAAAAAGAAGGCTTTTTTTATGATTAAGTTTTAAATTTGCATTCGCAAAAAAGCATTTTTGAATTATAATTTTAGATTAACAATTATACAATGAAATATACTCGATTGACCAAAGAGCAGTTTGAAGAACTGACACAAGAATTTACAAATTTTTTAGCCACTCAAGCTATTGATAAAGCAGAGTGGGATAAAATTAAAGCTGAAAAACCAGAAGTGGCTGAACAAGAATTGGATGTTTTCTCTGATTTGATTTGGGAAGGTGTACTTTCTAAAGCAACTTATTTAGAACATTTTTCTAAAAATCATATTTTTCTTTTTCACTGTTTTGATACACATGTACAATCTATTGTTTTGAAATCTCTGGTTCCGGAAGTTGATTTTTTAACTCGTGATGGATTGCAATGGCTTAGTGACAATATGTTTACAGATACAATTGAAATGAAAGTAGGTAAAAAAGAATTTACTGAGGAACGGAACTCTTCAATTTTTGAACTGATTCAGCAAGGTTCTTTTTTAAGTGACGGTCAATTATACAAGCAAATAAATACAATTATAGCTTCTTAAATGTATTGCTAATTCTTTTAAATTGGTTATTTTAGTACCTTATTTCACGTACTAAGATAGCCAATTTTTATTTCCATGAATATTCAAAATACAATTCAACAACTAAGAGAAGAGTTGCATCAGCATAATTACAATTATTATGTTTTAGATAATCCTGTTATTTCTGACTATGAATTTGACTTAAAATTAAAACAGCTACAAGAACTTGAGAGTAAGCATCCGGAATTTGAAGATAAAAACTCGCCTACACAAAGAGTAGGAGGTACAATAACTAAAAATTTCCAAACCGTAGCACATGAACATCGCATGTATTCTTTAGATAATTCCTATTCTAAAGAAGATCTTATCAGTTGGGAAACTCGATTAAAAAAAGTTTTGGGCGATGTTCCTATTTCTTATACTTGTGAGTTAAAATATGACGGTGCTTCGATAAGTATAACCTATGAAAATGGAAAATTACAAAAAGCAGTTACTCGTGGTGATGGATTTCAAGGGGATGATGTAACACAAAATATTAAAACCATAAAGACGATTCCTTTGCAACTCAAAGGTAATTATCCTGAAAAATTTGACATTCGGGGAGAAATAATTTTGCCATTTGCTGGTTTTGAAAAAATGAACCAAGATTTGATTGAAATTGGAGAAACTCCATATTCAAACCCAAGAAATACTGCCTCAGGGAGTTTAAAATTACAAGATAGCGCACTCGTTGCAAAACGTCCCTTAGATTGTTTGTTGTATTTTATAATAGGTACTGATTTACCTTTCGATTCGCAATTTAACAGTTTAAATGTGGCAAGAGATTGGGGATTCAAAGTGCCCAAAGAAGCTCAATTAGGAAACAATCTAGAAGAAGTTTTTAATTTTATAGCGTATTGGGACGTGCACCGTCATGATTTACCGTATGAAACTGACGGCGTTGTTGTAAAGGTTAATTCTTTTTATTTCCAAGAAGAGTTAGGGTACACAGCCAAATCTCCGCGATGGGCAATGGCGTATAAATTCAAATCAGAACAAGTTTCTACTAAATTAAACTCGATTTCGTACCAAGTTGGTAGAACTGGATCTATAACTCCAGTTGCAAATTTGTCTCCTGTACAACTGGCAGGAACAGTGGTTAAAAGGGCTTCCTTGCACAATGCCGATCAAATTGAAAAATTAGACATTCGAGTTGGAGATACCGTATTTGTTGAAAAAGGAGGAGAAATAATTCCAAAAATTATTGCAGTAGATTTGAGTTTTAGACCTGAAAATACAACACCAACGGTTTATATTACAGAATGTCCAGAATGTAAAACCGAATTAATAAAAAATGAAGGTGAAGCCAATCATTACTGTCCTAATTTTTATGGTTGCCCTCCTCAAATTATTGGCCGAATACAGCACTTTATATCTAGAAAGGCAATGGATATTGAGGGTTTAGGTGGTGAGACGGTTGCGCTACTTTTCAATAATAATTTGGTTCAAAATTATGCTGATCTTTATGATCTAAAGGTGGAACAAATTGTACCCTTAGAGCGTATGGCTCAAAAATCTGCAGAAAATCTAGTGAATGGTGTATTGAATTCAAAAAACATTCCTTTTGAAAGGGTTTTGTACGCTCTAGGGATTCGATATGTGGGAGAAACTGTAGCAAAAAAACTAGCACTTCATTATAAAAACATAGAGGCTTTACAAATTGCAACAATATCAGATTTAATACAAGTAGATGAAATTGGGGAGCGTATTGCACAAAGTGTTGTTTCGTTTTTTGAAAATGAAAATAATATTGCTATAATCGATAAGTTAAAAAATGTTGGAGTTCAATTTGAAGTTATTCAAACTGTGAATCCAAATGCAACCACAATTTTCTCAGGAAAGATATTTGTTGTTTCGGGAGTTTTTGAAAAATTCTCAAGAGACGAATTAAAAAAAGCGATAGAAGATAATGGTGGGAAAGTGGGGAGTTCTATTTCTGTTAAAACAGATTATGTTGTTGCAGGAGATAATATGGGGCCGGCAAAACTAGATAAGGCTACAAAGTTAAACGTTTCTATTATTTCTGAAGAGGATTTTTTGAACCTTTTAAAACCATAAAATGAAAATTTATAATGTTAAAAGTAGTTTGATCGAAAAGGCATTAATAGCTTTTATGTTTGTTATTGCATTAATTGAGGTTATCGCAGAATTGTCCTCATTTGAACCGATACTTTTTGCATTTAAACCTTTGATAGCCCTTTTGCTTTTGATTTTATATATACTTACTTCAAAAGTTAGAAATACACTTTTTATTTTAGCTAGTGTTTTTTTATTTATTGTGAGTGTTTTGTTAATACCTAATTCATCTTATTTTTCCCTTGCAGCGCTAGCGGGTTATATTATACATAGGTCATTACTCATTACTTACATTATAAAAATAAATAAAGTGAAAGATTTTATCCCAGTGGTAATAGCAATTATCCCCACTTTATTTATTTTTTCTTACCTACTTTCTATTGCAGATGAGATTAATACATCAAGTTTTTATGGAATAGTGATTCAAAACATTGTAATATCAATTATGGCAGGGCTGGTAATATCAAATTATTTTATGAATGATAACAACGATTCACCTTGGTTGTATATTTATGGACTCCTCTTTACGGCATTGTATTTCACAGTTTTTATTGAAAAATGTTTTTTGTCAACTTTTCCACCCACTTTTTTTAGACCGTTAGGAATGGTGTTATATGTAAGTAGTTATTATGCATTTTACAGATTTGTAATTGATACAGAAAATATTCATAAAGATAGAGTGCAATAGTTAGTCATTTTTGAAATTAAAAGTAAAGCTAAACTATGATAGACTTTCCATCAAAAGCTTTTGTTTTGTCATTATCTACATAAAAATCAATTCTACCTAAATTGATTCCGTAACATCCCACTTGATTTACTAATACATCTTTTCCTAGTTTGTTTTTTACCACCGAAGGTTTGTCTAAAAATGTATGGGTATGTCCACCAATGATCAAGTCAATATCTTGAGTAAGTTCGGCAAGTTTCAAATCACAAATTTTGTTTTGTTCGTCTTTGTATTTATATCCTAAGTGAGACAAACAAATTACAATGTCACATTTGTTTTCTTGTTTTAAAATCCGAACCATGTCTTGAGCAATTTCTAGAGGATCATTGTAAACAGTTTCTTTATACATGCCTTTGTCTACAAGTCCTGCAAGTTCAATTCCTAGTCCAAAAACTCCAACTTTAATACCATTTTTATTAAAAATTTTGAATGGTTTTACAAATCCATCCATAACCGTATTTTTAAAATCATAATTGGCCGAAAGAAATTCAAATTTTGCATGATGCATTTGAGCGCGTAGTCCATCAACACCATTGTCAAAATCATGATTACCTATGGCAGAGGCGTCATACTGCATCATACTCATTAATTTAAATTCCAGTTCACCACCGTAGTAATTGAAATAGGGTGTGCCTTGAAAAATATCACCAGCATCAAGGAGAAGGACATTCGGATTTTCTTTTCTAATGCTTTCAATAAGAGCAGCTCTTCGTGCTACTCCGCCCATGTTTGCATTACGCGGATGATCAGCAGGAAATGGATCTATATAACTATGAACATCATTAGTATGTAAAATAGTAAGCTGTTTTGCTGTGGTTGTATCAAAACTACTCAATGATAAACCTAAACTCAATAAAGCTGATCCAGCAGCGGTTTTCTCTATAAATTCTCTTCTTTTCATGGTGTATATTTAGTCTAATTGATTTTCTTGAAAATGAATTAGGATTGCTTTTTATTTTTTTTGCTGTAAACGTAGGTGCGTTTTTCCAAAAAAGGTATTGTTATTTAGTGTCTAATTTAAAATCATTAATAAAATTAGATATTACTTTTCTTCAGTAATTCTAACATCATCAATCACAGGTATGGTATCTACTTCTTTAAAATAATCGATTAGTATGTTACGTAGTTTGTATTCTAAATCAAACTTTTGAATTCCTTTTTTGAAAAAGTTCATGTTATCACCACCATTAGCAAGATAATCATTGGTTCCTACATAGTACGTGGTGTTTGCATCTAGTGGATTTCCTTGAACCATTATGTTTTTAGGATTGTTATTAGCATCAATTGTAAAAGTTATTCCAGCCAATGGATGTGGTTTTTTTTCAGCTATAAAAAAAGTAACCATCTCAAGTATTTGCTCTCCTTTTAAAGCAATAACAACTAGACTATTCTCAAAAGGCATGATTTCAAATGCTGTTCTTGCTGTCACGTTCCCTTTCGGTAATATAGACCTAATTCCACCACTATTTAAAATGCAAATATCTATTTTCTTTTTTTCTCTGGCCTGAAAAACAATATTTCCGCGTAACAAAGTTACATCAGCCATAAGATTACCAATTTTTGTTTGCCATTTCCCGTTGCTTTTATCTAATGTTTCTGGACAATAGGCAAGTACGCTGTCAAGATCTTTATTGATATGCTCTCTATAAGGTTTGACAAAATTTTCTATTTCAAGGTTTGTTCCTTGTTTATCAGTTACTGTAACTCTTTTACCTTCAATTTTAGTAACAGTGTAACTTTGTTTACTGCAGGATGCAATAAAAAAAAATGTTAAGAATATAACAAAAAGTTTAGAAACATCGTTATACTTTTTTAGATTTACCATTTTAAATGCGACTTTATTAATTAATTTTGTAATCAGGTAAAAGTAATATGTTTTTGAATCACATTAAAAATTTTTGGGTAAAAAAAACATTAAATAAAAAATTACAAAGTTCATCTCTTTTGGTGGTACCTTCATCGGTAAAAACTATTGGAGTTATAGTTGATGGAGTCGGTTTTACAAAAACAAAACTTTTGATTAAGGAACTTGTATTGGGAGGAATTCTCCCTGAAAATATAGCCATACTTCAGTTTAAGAAAGATTCGGTCAAACAAATTAAAGATGAGTTTCCGAATTTGGAACACGCTCATTTACAATGGAACGGAGGTTTTAGTGGTGTAGCTTCAAAAGAATTTTTGAGTAAAAAGTATGATGTGTTAATAAGTTATTATGATCTAGAAGAGGCTATTTTAATGCAACTTACACATTCAACAAAGGCTGATTTTAAAGTAGGTTTTGCAACAGTTGATACTCGATTACATCATTTTACCATCCAAACTACTCTTGAAAATCATGTGGTTTTTGTAAAAGAGTTTTTTAAAATTTTAAAATTACTAAATAAAATATAATTCAATATGCAATCATTAATAGGTACAGGTGTTGCTCTTGTAACTCCTTTTAAAAGCGATTTTTCAATAGATGTTGATGCTTTAAAAAGAATAGTCAATTATTCCATTGAAGGTGGAATAGAATATCTTGTAGTATTAGGTACTACTGCAGAGAATGCTACCTTATCGCAAGACGAGAAAGAACTAGTTATTGCAACTGTCATTGAAGCAAATAATGGTGCATTGCCACTTGTTTTAGGAGTAGGAGGAAACAATACCGCTAAGGTTGTTGCAGAGTTAGAGACTAGAGATTTATCAGCATTTACGGCAATTTTATCAGTATCACCATATTATAATAAACCAACTCAAGAAGGAATTTATCAGCATTTTAAGGCAGTTGCAGAGGCTTCTCCGATACCTGTAATTTTGTATAATGTTCCAGGAAGAACGGCAAGTAATATGCTACCAAGCACAGTATTGCGTTTAGCACATGAATTTAAAAATGTAGTAGCCATAAAAGAGGCAGCTGGTGATTTAGTGCAAGCCATGCAATTGTTACAGAATAAACCATCGGACTTTTTAGTAATTTCTGGAGATGATATGATTGCTTTACCAATGGTTTTGGCTGGAGGAGCAGGTGTAATTTCTGTAATTGGTCAAGGTTTCCCAAGGGAATTTTCAAATATGATTCGACTTGGTTTAGAACGTAAAGTTGACGAAGCTTTTAAAACCCAATATCTACTTGCTGATAGTATCGATATGATTTTTGAACAAGGAAATCCTGCAGGAATTAAGCAAATCTTTCAATCCTTAGGTATTGCTTCAAATGCGGTAAGATTACCATTAGTAACCGTGGATGAATCACTAGAAAAAAGAATTGATACATTTGTAAAAAAAATCAACGGATAGTTTTTTGAAATCGATTTTTTTAACAAAAAAAATATATTTTGTATTCGCTGAATTAATACCTAAATTTGCCACCGAAACTTCGGAATGATAGGTAGGTTTTTTTAGCTTGCAAATCATTATAAAATATGAAAATGAAAAAAATAATATATCTCGTTTTAACTGTTGCCTTACTCAGCTCTTGTAATGAATATCAAAAAGCATTAAAATCTGAGGATGTTGCTGTGAAATTTGAAATGGGAACCAAGTTATATGATGCTGGTAAATACTCTAAAGCATTAAAGATTTTTGAACAAATTGCACCTGCATACAGAGGAAAACCGCAAGCTGAAAAATTATTTTTTATGTTTTCTCAGTCCTATTACAAAACAAAACAATATTACCTAGCAGGATATCAGTTTGATAGTTTTGTTTCTGGTTATCCAAAAAGCGAAAAACTGGAAGAAGCAGCTTATTTAGGAGCAAAAAGTTATTCGATGTTATCTCCTGTTTATAGTTTGGATCAAACCGATACTAACAAGGCATTAGATAAGCTTCAAAACTTTATAGATGCATATCCAAATTCTCAATATGCAAAGGATGCTAATTTAGTAGTAAAGGATTTGAGTGAAAAAATCGAGAAAAAAGTATATGAAAATGCAAAAGGGTATCACACCATTTCTGATTATAAATCAGCAATAGTTGCGCTTGAAAATTTTATAGTTGATTATCCAGGTACTAAATACAAAGAAGACGCTTTGTATTACAAACTGGATTCAGCCTATCAACTAGCTATTAATAGTATTCCTTCAAAAATGCAAGAGAGGTTGAATGTTGCTAAAGTTGCTCAAGCTAACTTGGTGAAATTTAACCCAGAATCAAAATACAAGAAAGAAGCTAACGACATGTTAGTGAGAATAGAAAAAGAGTTACAAAATTTTACTAAATAAATAAAGTCATGGATTTAAAAAAGACGAATGCTCCTGTAAACACAATTACATATAACAAAACGGTAATTGAAGAACCAACGGGTAACGTATATGAAGCAATAACGATTATGGCTAAAAGAGCAAATCAAATTAACTCTGAAATTAAAAAAGAATTGACAGAGAAATTAGAAGAGTTTGCTACTTATAATGATAGTCTTGAAGAAGTCTTTGAAAATAAAGAACAAATTGAAGTTTCTAAATTTTATGAAAAATTACCTAAGCCACATGCATTAGCAGTTCAAGAATGGTTAGATGGTAAAATATATCATAGAGATTCAAATAAATAATTATTACGATGTCAGTTTTACAAGGTAAGAAAATTCTACTTGGAATTTCTGGTGGAATTGCAGCCTATAAAACAGCTACATTAGTACGACTTTTTATTAAAGCAGGTGCACATGTCCAAGTGATAATGACACCTGCTTCTAAGGATTTTGTCACTCCACTTACGTTATCTACTTTATCCAAAAATCCAGTTCACTCTAATTTTTATGATCAAGAAAATGATAATGAGCAGTGGAACAATCATGTTGAATTGGCACTTTGGGCTGATTTAATGATAATTGCTCCGGCAACTGCAAATACATTGTCTAAAATGACTAATGGAACCTGTGATAATCTTGTAGTTGCTACTTATCTATCATCAAAATGTCCGGTATACTTTGCACCAGCAATGGATCTAGACATGTATAAACATGCCTCTACTTTAAAAAGTTTTGAATCGTTAATTCGTTATGGTAATATTTTAATTCCTGCTGAAACAGGTGAGTTGGCTAGCGGATTATCTGGTGAAGGACGAATGGCTGAGCCTGAAAATATCATTGCGTTTATTGAAAATGATTTAAATAGTAAGTTACCACTACGGGGAAAAAGAATTTTAATTACTGCGGGTCCAACTTATGAAGCGATAGATCCAGTTCGTTTTATTGGGAATCATTCATCTGGTAAAATGGGTTTTGATATTGCAATTAGTGCTGCAAATAGAGGAGCAACAGTTTACTTAGTCACAGGGCCTACACATTTTAAAGTTAGTAATAGTTTGATACAAGTGATACCAGTAGTATCTGCAAAGGATATGTATCAGGCCTGTCATAATATATATGATTCAGTTGATGTTGCCATTGCAGCCGCAGCAGTTGCTGATTATAGACCAAAAAATATTGCTGAACAAAAAATTAAAAAAACAGAAGAAAGCTTTACAATTGAACTAGAAAAAACTAAAGATATTCTTGCTTCCATGGGAGAAAAGAAAAAAAATCAGTTTTTAATAGGTTTTGCATTAGAGACTGAAAATGAAATTGAAAATGCAAAGTTGAAAATCAAGAAAAAAAACTTAGATTTGATTGTTCTTAATTCGTTACAAGATCAAGGAGCAGGTTTTGGAAAGCTAACGAATAAAGTAACTTTTATAGATCAATTATTCCAAGTCTCTCCAATGGATTTAAAATCCAAAGAAAAAGTTGCAGATGATATTATGGATAAAGTATGTCAACATTTTGAAATAAAGATATAATTCTATTTTTTTTTTCAATTCAATTTAATCAAAACATAATCGTATAACAGAAATTTGAAGATGAATAAAATAATCCCTTTTTTGTTATTTTTTATTTGTGGAATTGTTCATTCACAACAGTTAAACTGTACAGTTACGGTTGATTCACAAAGATTGAGTGCCACCAATCAACAAGTTTTCAAAACACTACAAACCTCATTAAATGAATTTGTAAATAAAACAGATTGGACAGGACAACCCATGAAGCAAGTTGAAAAAATAAACTGCTCTATGTATATTACTATTCTTTCTAATAGTGCAGATCAGTTTACAGCAAGCATACAAGTGCAGTCTTCTAGGCCTACTTTTAATTCTACATACGCGTCACCAGTTTTTAATTTTAACGATAAGGATTTTAATTTTAGATATATAGAGTTTGAAAATCTATTTTTCAATCCAGCTTCATTTGATTCAAACTTGGTGTCAGTTGTGTCTTTTTACAGCTATTTAATTTTAGGTTTGGATGCAGATACGTTTGTTTTAGAATCAGGTAATCCAAATTTAGAGATTGCTCAAAATATTTGTAACGTAGCACAACAAAGTGGTGCTCGAGGTTGGAGTCAAGCTGATGGGAATCAAAACCGCTTTTTTTTAATAAACGATTTATTAGCACCTCCTTTTAAACAAATTAGAGAGACAATGCTGGATTATCATTTGGGTCTAGATATAATGAGTCAGGATTTGAAACTTGGAAAAGAAAAAGTAAAACTTGCACTAGCTGGTTTGTCTAAACTTAGTGGGTCACGACCAAATGCATTTTTAACCCGTGTCTTTTTTGACGCCAAATCAGATGAAATTGTCTCTATATTTTCAGGTGGTCCTAGCATCCCTATTTCAGATTTAGTTGATGGTCTCAACAAAACCTCACCATTGAATTCAAGTAAATGGTCTACTATTAAATTTTAGATTTAATACATTTACACACCCATTTCCAAATAGCAATTACATGATAACGTCACTTTCGATAAAAAACTATGCTTTAATAGAGAAATTAACTATTGATTTTTCTAGCGGTTTTTCTATTATAACAGGAGAAACAGGAGCAGGTAAATCTATAATTTTAGGTGCTCTAGGTCTTGTTTTAGGAAAAAGAGCCGATTTAACTTCATTAAAAAATAAAGAAGAAAAATGTGTAATTGAAGCACATTTTGATATTTCAAAATACAATTTAAATTCTTTCTTTGAATCTAATGACTTGGATTTTGAAAACGATACCATCATAAGACGTGAAATACTTCCTTCGGGGAAATCTAGAGCTTTTGTAAATGACAGTCCAGTAAATCTTCAGGAGTTACAGGATTTAAGTGTTTTTTTACTCGATATACATTCACAACAACAAACTCAAGAACTTTCAGATGAGAATGTTCAATTTGATATTATAGATGCAATAGCAGGTAATAAGGAGATTATTACTAAATATCAATTGCTTTTAAAAGGGTACAAATCGGATACATCAAAATTAAATGTATTATTAAAAAAACAAAGTGAAGCTAAGAAAGAGCAAGAATACAATACCTTTTTGCTAAATGAACTTGTTGAGGCTAAATTAAAATCTGGTGAACAAGAAATTTTAGAATCTGATTTTGAGAAGCTAAATAATGTAGAGATTATTAAAGAATCTATGAGTAAATCTTTGGCTATAGCCAATGAAGAACAAATAGGAGTATTATACAATCTTAACGAAATTAAAAATTCGGTTCAAAAAATTGCCTCGTTTTCAACTGAATACCAATCTTTGCTTGACCGAATTACAAGTATTACAATAGAGTTTGATGATATTACAGAGGAGATGGTTCGTCTTTCGGATAGATTAATCAATGATCCTGAACAACTTAATCTAATAAGTCAAAAATTACAACTAATTTTCAGTCTTCAGAAAAAGCACCAAGTTGCTACTGTTGAAGAGTTATTAATAATTCAATCTCAACTTGAAAATGCTGTCATGGAACTTGGTAATATGGAAGATGAAATTGAAAATTTAACGGTTTCCATAGAGCAGAAAAAGAACGATCTTAACAAATTAGCATTAGACATTAGCAATAATAGATCCGCTGCTATACCTGTTTTAACTGAGCAATTAATTCAAATTTTAAGTACGTTAGGAATGCCTAATGTGCGTTTTAATATTGTTTTATCAGCTTCAGAATCATTTTTTGTAAATGGTAAAGACGAGCTTCAATTCTTGTTTTCTGCAAATAAAGGAACTGATTTTGGGATATTGAAAAAGGTAGCATCGGGAGGAGAGATGTCGCGTATTATGCTGGCTGTAAAAGCTATTTTGGCTCAATATTCAAAACTACCAACTTTAATTTTTGATGAAATTGATACTGGAGTTTCAGGAGAAATAGCTATTAGAATGGGAGAAATCATGAAACAAATGAGTCAATCGATGCAAATTTTCGCAATTACCCATTTGCCTCAAATTGCGGCTAAGGGAGCTGCGCATTTTAAAGTGTTTAAATCTACAATTGACGATGATACACAATCAGAATTGAAGTTATTAACCACTGATGAAAGAGTAGTTGAGATAGCGCAAATGTTATCCGGAACAGCCGTTACAGACTCAGCTCTTAATCATGCAAAAGCCTTGTTGAACTAATTTTTTCTATTATATTTGTTCGTTTTTCATCACAATCTTAAAACTAAAAACATTTATTTATAAAAATAATACCCAAAAATATGATTATAGAACCAAGAATGAGAGGATTTATTTGCACGACGTCGCACCCAGTAGGATGTGAGCAAAATGTAAAAAATCAAATAGAATATGTTAAAGCTAAAGGAACTATTAATGGAGCCAAAAGAGTTTTAGTAATAGGCGCATCAACAGGATTTGGTTTGGCTTCTCGTATTACAAGTGCTTTTGGATCTGATGCTGCAACTATTGGTGTTTTCTTTGAGAAAGCGCCTAGTGAAGGAAAAACGGCCTCACCGGGTTGGTATAATTCAGCAGCCTTTGAAAATGAAGCACATAAAGCAGGTTTGTATGCTAAGAGTATCAACGGTGATGCTTTTTCGAATGAAATAAAACAACAAACTATTGATCTTATCAAAGCTGATTTAGGACAAATTGATCTTATAATTTACAGTTTAGCTTCGCCAGTGCGTATGCATCCTGTTACAGGTGTTTTACACAGATCAGTGTTAAAGCCTATCGGTGATGTATTTACAAACAAAACTGTTGATTTTCACTCAGGTAAAGTATCTGAAATATCAATTGCTCCATGTAGTGGTGACGATATTGAAAATACTGTAGCAGTTATGGGTGGTGAAGATTGGGCTATGTGGATAGATGCTTTAAAAGCTGAAAATCTATTGGCACCAGGAGTTGCTACTGTTGCTTATTCTTATATTGGTCCATCATTAACAGAGGCTGTATACAGAAAAGGAACAATTGGTCGTGCAAAAGATCATCTTGAAGCAACCGCATTTGCTATTACAGATGCATTAAAAAGCATCGATGGAAAAGCATTTGTATCGGTTAATAAAGCATTGGTGACACAAGCTAGTTCTGCAATTCCGGTTATTCCATTGTATATCTCGTTGTTGTACAAAATCATGAAAGAAGAAGGAATTCATGAAGGGTGTATAGAGCAAATTCAACGTTTGTACCAAGAGCGTTTGTACACTGGAGGTGAAATTCCGGTAGATGAAAAAGGAAGGATTAGAATTGACGATCTTGAAATGAGATCTGACGTTCAAGAGAAAGTTGCTTTTTTATGGAACGAAGCGGTTACTGAAAATTTACAGGAAATATCAGATTTAGAAGGATATAGAAAAGATTTTTATAACTTATTTGGATTTGATGTAGCTGGAGTTGATTATGCAGCAGATGCTAATGAAGTTGTAGCTATTGAAAGTATAATGTAGTAAGCTTTCCTTAAATAATATTTTAAAACCATCAATTAATAGTTGATGGTTTTTTTATGGATAAAGATTATCTTTGTTAAAATTTTTGATTCATAAAAAATACCCTAAATACCACTTTTGATAAGATGATGTTTTCCTTAATTATTCCCGTATACAATAGGCCAGACGAGGTTGATGAACTTTTAGAAAGTTTATCACGTACAACATACAAAGAAATTTTTGAAATTGTGTTAATAGAAGATGGTTCTACTATTCGGTGTCAAGATGTTGCTAGTAAATACGGTAATAGATTAGATATAGCTTATTATTACAAAGAAAACTCGGGTCCTGGTGATTCTAGAAATTATGGTATGAGTAAAGCTAGAGGAGATTATTTTATCATTTTTGATTCTGATTGTATAATTCCAGAAAATTATTTGTCAGAAGTCGAATTAGCTTTGCAAAAGAATTATGTGGACTGTTTTGGTGGTCCTGATAGCGCATTAGATAGTTTTACGGATATTCAAAAAGCAATTAACTTTGCTATGACTTCATTTCTTACCACGGGAGGAATAAGAGGAGGCTCAGAAAAAATAGATAAATTTCAACCCCGAAGTTTTAATATGGGATTGTCTAGAAAAGCTTTTATGGCATCTAAGGGTTTTGGAAACATTCATCCTGGTGAAGATCCTGATTTATCCATTCGTTTGTGGAATTTAGGTTTTGAAACAAAACTTTTTCCAAAAGCATACGTATATCATAAGAGACGTATTGATTGGGAAAAATTTTCAGTTCAAGTTCATAAATTTGGAAAAGCAAGACCTATTTTAAACAGTTGGTATCCTAAACACAATAAACTTACTTTTTTCTTTCCTACTGTTTTTATTTTAGGAATACTTGTTGCTTTTTTAGCGGTCTTATTCTTTAATTTTGATATCCTTTTACAGCTTTATTTCTTATATTTTGCTATACTCTTTATTATAGCATCAATTCAAAATAAAAGTATAAAAATTGGGTATTTGTCCTTGATAGCTGTTTGGAAACAGTTTTATGGGTACGGAACAGGTTTTTTAAAATCGTATATTCAGATTATTGTTTTGAAAAAAGATCCTCAAACAGCATTTCCTGAAATGTTTTTCAAAGTGTAATATGACAAAAATTATTGGGTTAACAGGAGGTATAGGCAGCGGAAAAACTACAATTGCTAGTTTTTTTAAGGCAGCAGGAATTCCTATTTATATTGCAGATGATGCTGGAAAAAAAGTAATGCAAGACGCATTGGTTTTGAACAGTATAAAAGAGGTTTTTGGTAATATAGTCTTTAACGATGGAATGCTTGATAGATCCGAACTTGCCAAAATTGTATTTAGTGATCCAGAAAAGTTGCAAATATTGAACAAAATTGTTCACCCTGCCATAAAAAAAGATTTTGAGTTATGGTTAAAGCAAAATGATAAAGCCCAATATGTGATTTATGAAGCTGCTATTTTGTTTGAAAGTAATAAGTACAAAGATTGTGATGTAATAGTATCGGTAGTAGCGCCACTAGAAACTAGGATTAATAGGGTTCTTGAGAGGGATGCTACAACGAGAGATCTTGTTTTGAAACGTATAAATGCGCAATGGACTGATGCACAGCGTGTAGAAAAAAGTGATTTTGTGATTGAAAATATCAGTTTAGAATCTTCAAAGCAGGAAGTTGATAAAATTCTTAAAATTTTAAAGATTAAACAAAAACAAGCCTAGGTGTTAATGTTTGGTTAATCTATCGTTTAATATATTGTTAAAATACTAAATTTGTATTGATGAATAAACTTTTTTTTAGATTACTAGTCTTACTGATGAGTTTGTCTCTTATCGGGATAATTTTGGTGC
This sequence comes from Flavobacterium sp. SOK18b, assembly GCF_014156605.1. NCBI lineage: Bacteria > Pseudomonadati > Bacteroidota > Flavobacteriia > Flavobacteriales > Flavobacteriaceae > Flavobacterium > Flavobacterium sp. SOK18b. The sequence goes on along the minus strand of NZ_QKNZ01000064.1, from coordinate 25,144 downwards.
AAGTATATTGGTTTAATACATCGTTTGAAAATAACGATGAGCAATTCAAATTTCATGTAAACCAAGTACTAGGAAACGTTTCAGAAAAAATTCAAAAGCAAGAAGCCTACAATTTTTATGATAAAATTAATCGTATTAAAGACAGTACTGGAAAAATTCCGAAAAAAGATGATTTATTAGAATTTTATTATGTTCAAAAAAATCCAAAAACGAATAAAACTATTATTTATTCGAATAGTATAATTTCAGAAGATTATAATATTTCACCTACGTTCTTTGATAAAAAATTTGATAGCGAAAAATTTAAAACTTTTAGCGCTAAGAGAGTTACAGAAGTTTATAGCGATAAATCTATTGATAAAATAGGTGGAAATCAAAGTTTGATTCCGGATATAAAAATTGAGAAATCAGGAAATTTGAATGTTCTTGATAATGCATCATTTGAAATATTTTATAAAGATTTCGCATCGGTATTACCAATACAAGAACGCGTTACTAAGGAGACCTTGAACAAAATGATTCGCAAAGAATTGATGGAATCTGGAGTAGATACTAAATTTGAGTTCAGTGTGTACAATAATAATCTAGCAACTAATGTGAAGTCTGGAGATTTTAAGTACAATAAAGAAGCTACCTATTCTATTCCAATTTTTACAGATAATGAAGGGAATAGTAAGTATCAATTGTTAGTGACGTTTCCTCATAAAAAGAAATTTTTATTATCAGAGTTGGTTAGTATTACGATACTTTCAATAGTGTTTACTCTTATTATAATTATTGCTTATTCAAGTGCGTTGAATCAATTAATAAGACAACGTCAGATATCTGAAATCAAAAATGATTTTATAAATAATATGACGCATGAGTTTAAAACTCCTATTGCGACCATAAATTTAGCTCTTGATGCTATTAGGAATCCTAAAATTATTGATGATAAAGAAAAGGTTTTGAGATACCTACAAATGATTAAGGATGAGAATAAGCGGATGCATGCGCAGGTTGAAAATGTATTGAGAATATCAAAATTAGAAAAGAAAGAGTTAGATATTTCAAAAGACTCTAATAACATACATGAAATAATTGAAGATGCTATTGATCATGTTAATTTAATAATTGAAGATAGACAAGGTACAATAAAGTGTGATTTTAAAGCTGTAAGAACTACAGTCTTAATCAATGATGTTCATTTTACAAATGTAATTGTAAACATACTTGAAAATGCAGTTAAATATTCACCTAACACTCCAGAAATTGAAATTTTCACCGAAAATATCAAGGATATGGTGATTATAAAAGTAAAAGATAAAGGTTTAGGAATGAGCAAAATTGCTCAAAAAAGAATTTTTGAAAAATTTTACCGTGAGCACACGGGAGATATACACAACGTAAAAGGTCATGGTTTAGGCCTTGCGTATGTAAAGAGAATAGTAGATGATCATAACGGTCACGTTTACGTAGAAAGTGAAAAAGGAAAAGGAAGTACCTTCATAATAAAATTACCATTAATAAATTAAAATATGGAAAATACAAATAAAAAAATACTATTAGTTGAAGATGATCTTAATTTTGGAGCAGTCCTTAAAGACTATTTAATGTTAAATGACTTTGATGTGACTTTAGCTAAAAATGGTATGGAAGGTTTTGAAAAATTTAAAAAAGATACCTACGATTTGTGCATCCTTGATGTGATGATGCCATACAAAGATGGATATACACTAGCCAAAGAGATTAGAGAAAAAAATAATGAAGTGCCAATTATCTTTTTAACAGCAAAATCTATGAAAGAGGATGTTTTAAAAGGATATAAAGCTGGAGCAGATGATTATTTGAATAAACCATTTGACTCTGAAGTTTTATTAATGAAAATTAAAGCAATTATTCAAAGAAAAGCTTCAGACACTAAGGCTGAGCATGTACAATTTGAATTTAACATTGGTAAATTTCATTTGAATTCTAAATTACGTTTCTTAACTTTCAAAGAAGAGGAGCCGATAAAGTTGTCACCAAAAGAAAATGAATTATTGAAAATGCTAATTCTGCATGAAAATGATTTAATGCCAAGAGAATTAGCCTTGACAAAAATATGGAGAGATGATAATTACTTTACCTCAAGAAGTATGGACGTGTACATTGCTAAATTGAGAAAATATTTAAAACCAGACGAGGATGTAGAAATTTTAAACATCCATGGAGAAGGATTTAGATTAGTTATAAAAAACAAAGTTGCATAAATACAAAAAGCCTCAAATTAATTTTTGAGGCTTTTTTTATGTCATTTCCAATTTAATTGTAAAGCAAAGCATGTTTTGTCATCTTTTGTAATGCTAAATATGGTTTCTTCTTTGTGAATACTTTCATGAATTTGAACCGTATCCTTTAATGATAATTCCTTTAAAAAATTCATTTCGATGCTGGCTACCTTTTGTTTTAATAACAATTTTTCGTCAACAACATCTAGACACCATTCTAGATATTTGACATTATTTACATGATTTACAATATCCAAATCTGATAAAAAAACGGTTTTTTCAAACACTATTTCTTTCTCATTAGTGAAATTTATTTTAGAAAATCGTTCAATTGTTGGCTTTTTCTCTGGGTATAACTCAAAGTGTTCGTATGGAAGAGCTAAGGCTTCTGGACGTCGTTTTTCGGTATTAAAAACGGCCCAAAAAGTTTCAGATCCTACTATTTTTTCTCCATTAATATACATTTCAAGAGCTCGTACTGATCGAGAGTTTTCTAATGAATTGATCCATGTTTTTACGGTTACTGTATCTCCCCATTTGGGTAATTTCCTGATTTCAACACGCATCCGGCTCAATACCCATGCTTGATCAAACTCTTGCATGTCAGTAAAACTGATACCACCTACTTCAGAATGAGCCGCAGCAGTTAATTGCAAAATATTACATAAATCAGTGTATTTTAAATACCCGTTGGGCGCACATTGCGTAAAATTGATTTCCCAATCTTTGCTTAAAATAGAGGTGAATTTAGGGGATATAGGCATGTATTTAATTGTGAATTATGATTTTAATGAATTATTTATATTGCTTAATGTATTCTATTATAGTGGTGTATGGAGTTTCGAAATCAAACCATTTGGTATTTTCATTTCTTTTAAACCAAGTTAATTGACGTTTAGAAAAACGTCTTGTATTTTTCTTTATTTCTTCGATAGCAAATTCTAATGAAAATTCTTTGTCAAAAAAACTAAATAATTCTCTATATCCTACGGTTTGTAAAGCGTTTAATTCTTTGTTTGGATATAAAGTTTTGGCTTCGTTTAGTAAACCTTCATTCATCATGATATCTACACGTTGGTTGATGCGGTTATAGATTATTTTTCGATCAGCTTCCAAACCGATTAAAATAGGAGTGAAGTCACGATTGTTTTTTTTCTGGTTCAAGAAAGAGGAATACGGTTTTCCAGTTCCCAAGCATACTTCTACAAAACGCATCATGCGCTGTGGGTTTTGCAAGGTTTGGGGATTTTCTGCGGTTAATGTTTTGTAATAAGCCGGATCTAAAATTTCTAGTTTTTGTTGCAAATACCCAATTCCAAGTTTTTCATAATTGGCAGTTATTTCTTGACGAACTTTTGCATCAATGTCAGGAAATTCATCAAAGCCTTTTAGAATGGCATCAACATATAAACCAGAACCGCCTACTAGAATGGCGTAGTCATTATCTTGAAATAATTCGTTAAGTTTAGCAAGGGCTTCTTTTTCGAAATCTCCAACGGTATAATTTTCTAAAATAGACTTATTTTGAATGAAATGGTGTTTGGCTGCTGCCAATTCAGCTAGGCTTGGAACGGCAGTGCCAATAGTCATTTCTTTAAAAAATTGTCGGCTATCACAAGAAACAATTTCGCAATTATAGTGATTTGCCAAGACAATGCTTAAGGAAGTTTTTCCGATAGCTGTAGGACCAATGATTGTGATTAGGTATTTCATATTTTTTAGCCCAGATGGCAACGTAAACCCCGCAGTGATTAAAGTTTGTTTTTCTTGGTGTAAAAGAGCGACCGCAGGAAGCTCCTTTTATGCCTTAGAAAAACAACTGAAGTCACGAGGAGTTGAAGTGTACAGCTGGATTGGCTTCAAGGTTATTAAATTAGATTTCGGATACATGATCAAAACAATATGTGAAATTAAATTTGATTTTTAATTTTTAAATCTAGTTTAAGATAATTCATAAATAGGATCACAATTTACATTCAGCCTAAAGATGAACTATTTTTAACGTTTTGTTTTTTCGAATGTGTCCTTGAATAATATTTTTAACATCCCGATTATTTTGCATGGGGATAATAATATTTCTTAGGATTTCTACATTGGTTATTTGATAGTTTAAATCATAAAACGCATATCCTTTGTAAATTCCGTTTTCTATCAAAACCGCTGATCGTTCACTTATTGTTCTTCCTTTATCAATTAGAATCATGTTTTGATTGTCAAAACTATTTTTGTCAATAAAAGCTTGTACTCTGATGTTGTATTCCTCAGGTGATACCGCGCCTATGCACGCACCTTCACATTCTTTTATGGTATATTGAAAGCAGTTTGTTTTACTAGCGTATAAGCCCGTAAGTTTTTGACATAGGTTGTAATGAGATGTGATTCTGAACAAAGCATTTTTTCCTTCTTGAATAGAAGTGAAGGATGTGATTTCCTTTTTACGACCATCGGCTTTTTGAAGTTTTAAGTTCAAATATCCTTTTTCATCTTTCTCAGCATAGAGCGCAAGTTGAAAAATACTTTTACGTTGTGCTCTGTTGTATATTGGTTTGTTGATTTTAATTTCTTCGCTTTCTTTTAGCAAAGCGATTAGTTCACTACCCGTTTCTTCATAAGTTACGGTGTAAACATCGGCTTGAATTTTTTTGCATTTATTGGTAGTACCTGTAAAATGCTGGTTGATTCGCTTTTTTATGTTTCGGCTTTTGCCAATGTAAATGAGATTTCCTTTTTCGTTATGTATGTAGTAAACGCCAGTTTTTGCTGGTAAACTAGACACAATGTCTAACAGTTTAGGTGCTATACCTTTTTGAACTTCTAGTTTGATGAAATCTTTAACAATTTCTTTTTCTAAATCTTTTTCCAAAAGGATTTTAAACAATTTTACAGTAGCCAATGCATCTCCGCTAGCGCGATGCCTGTCTGCTATTGGTATACCGAGTGCGCGCACTAATTTTCCTAAACTATGCGAGGGTTGTTCAGGTAATAATTTTTGTGATAAAGCAACGGTGCAAAGTGTTTTGGCTTCAAAATCATAGCCCAATCTACGAAACTCTGTTCTCAGGATTCTATAGTCAAAAGAAGCATTGTGAGCCACAATCACGCACCCATCAGTTATTTCAATGATGCGTTTAGCTACCTCAAAAAATTTAGGAGCCGATGTGAGCATGGCATTATTGATACCAGTAAGTTTTACAACAAACGGCTGAATGGGAATTTCAGGATTTACCAAGCTGATGAACTGATCTACTATTTCGTGTCCATCAAATTTGTAAATGGCAATTTCAGTAATTCCTTCTTCGTTAAATTGCCCTCCTGTGGTTTCTATGTCGAGTATTGCGTACATTTTCAATATCAATTTCAAAAATCAATAGCAATTTCAAAATAAATATCGTGAATCAATGGTAATTTTTAAAAATTGAAAATTGTAATTCCCATTTCTATTGCCATTGAAAACACATTGTAATTGTTATTGAATTATTTTTTGTTGTTTATCATTTTAGAAGCTATGGCGATTAATTCTTCAACTTCTGTCAAAAGCCATTTTCTTTCTTCTAATTCTCCTGCTTTTATGTAATTCAGAACTTTTAATGAATTTCTGGACTCTTTGAGTTCTTTTACGGAAAGCGATACTTTAAATATAAAATCTTTATTTGTAATAGTACCTTGAGCTTCACCATAATTTAATGCTGAACTTCCAGAGGAGCGTATAAGTTGATTTTTATAATAATCAATTTCATAAGATTTTTCTAGCTTTCTAACAAAGAAAATACATTCTCCTGCAAATCTAACTAAACGGTCTTCAAAATTGTATATTTTATCAAAATTAGGTTCGTTTACATGCATTTTTACCAACTTTAAAATTGAAATTAATTTCTTCCCCCAAAGATACTACTTCCAATTCTAACCATGGTACTGCCACATTCAATTGCGAGTTGATAGTCACCAGACATTCCCATTGAGAGGGTCTCTAGTGGGCATTTTTCAATTTCTAAATTTTTAGTTTTGTCGAAAATTGTTTTCAATTGCGTGAATTCTTTCTTGATTTGATCTTTATTATCAGTGAAAGTAGCCATTCCCATTAATCCAACGATTTGAATGTTTTTCAGTTCTTTGAATTCATTTGATGCTAGGAGGGAATCAAGTTCATCCTGATCAAGACCAAATTTTGTTTCTTCCTCGGCAATGTAAATTTGCAATAAACAATCAATAATTCGGTTATTTTTTAACGCTTGTTTGTTGATTTCTTGTAATAGTTTAAGACTGTCTACACCATGAATCAAACTTACAAAAGGTGCCATAAACTTTACTTTATTCGTTTGAACATGACCTATCATGTGCCACTGAATATCTTTGGGCATTTCTTCCCATTTATCAGCCATTTCCTGGATTTTGTTTTCTCCAAAAATGCGTTGACCAGCTTCATAAGCTTCCATCAAATCCGAAACCGGTTTGGTCTTTGAAACTGCAACTAAGGTTACATGTTCAGGTAAAGAAGTTTTAATTCCAAGTAAATTTGTAGCTATTGACATGATGAATTCCTGATTTTTATAAATTAAAGTTCATAGACTACTAATCCACTTCTGAATTTAGGTTCTATGTACGTACTTTTTGGAGGCATAATTAAATTAGCATCGGCCAATGCTTTAATTTCTCCTATGTTTGAGGGAAATAATATAAAACCGATTTCAAATTCGCCTTGATCAATTTTATTTTTTACTTCTAAAACGGATTGCTTTCCAGAAAGGTACTCAATTCGTTCGTCATTTCGTAAATCTTCAATACCTAAAATGGGTAATAAAACTTCTTTATATAAAATTTGAGTATCTAAACTGTCTAACGCAGAATGGAACACTTCCTTTTCTTTACGAAGTACTAAACTATAAAATTCATTATCAAGATACATTCCAAACTGATGTTTGTGAGAGGGTTGAAAGGGTTGTTGCAATTTATTTTCAATGCTGAAATTCTTTTGCAACGCAATCATAAACTCTTCCTTTGTCAAATCATTTAGATCTTTTACAAGACGATTAAATTCGTAAATTTTTACGTTGTTTTCAGAAATTAAGTAGCTTAATATATGATTCTTAGAGGTGTTCTGAGCATCGGTATTTTCCTCAGATAATAATTTTAAAGCTTCAGTACGATGATGTCCATCCGCGATATAAAGGCTATCTGTTTTTTCAAAAATATTTTGAATCCAATTGATTTCAAGTGGATCGTCTATCTTCCATAAATAATGAATTTCTTTCTTTGTGGTCGAAAATTCAAAATCAGCTAATTTCTGCGTGCAATTAAAAATCCAGTTTTCAATGGTTTTGTTGTCAGGATAGGTCATCAAAACGGGTTCTGTATTAAACTCTGAATATCGCATGTATTCTTTTAGCAATCGAACTCTAAAAGCAATAATATCTTCGTGTTTTTTAATGATTTCATTGCAATAATCAGCAACACTTGTTCCAGCTATGATTCCAATAAAAGATTGTGTTTTAGTAACAATTTTATGAATGTAAATTGCTGGTTTTTTATCTTTTACAAGAATGATCTCGTTTTTGAACTCTTCGTATTTTTGATGAACTTGCTTGTATCTTTTTTCAAATGAAACAGTTTCTTGATTGGTATAAGCAGGTTTTAAAATGTGTAAAAACGAAAGTGGATTAAAATCCAGTTGTGCTGCTAATTCAGCATTTACATATTCTTCATAAGATCTACAGGTTACAAGACATACTTTGTCTCGGGTAGGTCTTACTGCTTTAAAAGGAACTATTTTGGCCATAATTAAGTTAAAAGTCAAAAGTTAAAAGTCAAAAGTTAAAAGAAGCGGACTTCTAGAATTTTGACTTTCAAACTTTATGACATTAAATAAATTGTTTAGAAATCTTTTCTGCTTTTTTACTTTCTGAATAATCGTAGAAACCTTCACCTGATTTTATTCCCAGTTTTCCTGCTCTAACCATATTTACTAATAATGGACATGGTGCATATTTTGGATTTTTGAACCCATCATACATTACGTTTAAAATGGCTAAACATACATCAAGGCCAATAAAATCTGCAAGTTGTAATGGTCCCATGGGTTGGCCCATTCCAAGTTTCATCACCGTATCAATTTCGTAAACACCCGCAACTTTGTTGTACAAAGTCTCAATTGCTTCATTGATCATTGGCATTAAAATTCTATTGGCTACAAAACCTGGATAATCATTCACTTCAACAGGAGTTTTTCCTAGTTTTTCAGAAAGACTCATGATGGTTTTTGTAACTTCATCTGAGGTGTTGTAACCGCGGATAATCTCTACTAATTTCATTATAGGCACCGGATTCATAAAGTGCATACCTATAACACGTTCCGGATTAGTCACAACCGATCCTATTTGTGTAATCGAAATTGAAGATGTATTGGTTGCTAAAATGGTATCCTGCGAACAAATTTCATTCAATTGTTTGAAGATATTTAGTTTTAATGCTACATTTTCTGTTGCAGCTTCTACCACTAGATCAACACCTACAACACCGTCTTTTATATCGGTATACGTAATAATATTGGTGATTGTTTTTGCTTTATCCTCTTGGGTGATGCTTCCTTTAGTGATCATTCGATCTAAATTAGCGGCAATAGTTGCCATTCCTTTATCCAAAGATTGTTCAGAAACATCAATTAATTTTACGGTAAAACCACTTTGTGCAAAGGTATGAGCTATTCCATTGCCCATTGTTCCTGCTCCGATTACGGCTATTGTTTTCATATTTTGAGTTTAAAGTTTAAAAGTTTAAAGCTTAAAGTTATTTTGAGTAACTGAAAACCTTAAACTTAAAAGTAATTTTATTTATTTCTTAAAACAATCAATAATTTGATAGGCAACTCGTAATGCTTCAGTTGCTTGGTCTAAAGTCACTACTGGAGTTGTATTGTTGTTGATTGAATCTGCAAACGATTCTAACTCATCCAGAATAGCGTTGTTTTGTTCAACATCTGGATTGGAGAAGTAGATCTGTTTTTTGATACCCTCGGCATTTTGTAAAATCATATCAAAATCACCTGGAACCTCTGGAGCGTCTTTCATTTTTACCACTTCACATTTTTTCTCTAAGAAATCAACAGAGATGTAAGCGTCCTTTTGAAAGAAACGAGATTTCCGCATGTTCTTCATCGAAATTCGGCTAGCTGTCAAGTTGGCTACGCAACCATTTTCAAATTCAATTCTGGCATTTGCAATATCAGGGGTGTCACTTATCACCGAAACTCCGCTGGCACTAATATTCTTCACTTTTGATTTAACCACACTTAAAATAGCATCAATGTCATGAATCATCAAATCTAGGACCACTGGGACATCAGTTCCTCGCGGATTAAATTCAGCTAAACGGTGCGCTTCAATAAACATTGGATTTTCAATCATGTTTTTAGTAGCTATAAATGCAGGATTGAAGCGTTCTACGTGTCCTACTTGCCCTTTTACATTATACTCATTGGCAAGAGCAATGATTTCTTCAGCTTCCTCCACTGTGTTTGAAATCGGTTTTTCAATAAAAACATGTTTCCCTGATTTGATAGCTACTTTTGCACATTTGTAATGTGAAAGCGTTGGGGTAACAATATCAATTACATCTACAGCATGAATAAGAGTTGCAATAGTACTAAAATGTTTGTATCCAAACTCTTTTGATATCTTTTCAGCATTCTCTTGATTTGGGTCATAAAACCCTACCAATTCATATTTGTCAGATTGTTGTAATAAACGCAAATGTATTTTTCCTAGGTGACCAGCACCTAATACTCCAATTTTTAGCATAAGGGTGTATTTTTTACAAAAATAGCAATTAAATGATTAATCTATTGTTGAATTAAGACAAATTGTGCGCTAAATTATTATTTAAAAACCAATATTTGATTTCAGTTTTTCTTTTCTATTTTTACAGAAATAAAAATTTTAATTTTGAAAGATACAGCCAAACATCAAGGACTTCGGAATCAATTAGTAAGCGTTTTAGAGCAAAAAGGGATTACGGATAAAAATGTTTTGGAAGCCATAAAAAAGATACCACGTCACCTATTTTTGGATTCAAGCTTTGAAAATTATGCTTATCAAGATAAGGCTTTTCCTATTGGTGCTGGGCAAACTATTTCACAACCCTACACCGTTGCTTTTCAATCCCAATTGTTAGAAGTGAAAAAGGAAGATAAAATATTAGAAATCGGTACTGGTTCTGGATACCAAACGGCAGTTTTATGTACCATGGGCGCTAAAGTGTATAGTGTAGAACGCCAAAATGAATTGTTTAAAAAAACCACAAACTTATTTCCTAAACTTAATATTCGTCCTAAACATACTTCTTTTGGTGATGGCTACAAAGGGTTGCCAAATTACGCACCATTTGACAGCATTATTGTTACGGCTGGTGCGCCAATTATTCCTAAACCTTTGATGGCGCAGTTAAAAATAGGAGGAAGGCTAGTAATTCCTCTTGGTGAAGACGTGCAAATAATGACTTTGCTTGTTCGAATTAATGAAACTCAATTTGAAAAGCATGAATTTGGAGAATTTAGATTTGTTCCCTTATTAGAAGACAAGAATTAAAAAAAAAAAATCATCTTCAGCGCTTTATGAAAAAAGAGTTGTAGATGATTTTTTTTGGCTTAGCCCAAAAAGGATTTGTCGTTAATGGTTTGGAATAAAAAATAAGATATTTTACTCTGCTTAGCTATTGTGATTTTTCATCAAAATAGCTTTGATATAAAACAAAAAAAATCATTTTAATTTAAAATGATTTTTTTATGCGTTCTAAGTCTCGTTTTGTATCCTGTTCTTTTAAAGATTCTCGTTTATCATAGGTTTTCTTTCCTTTACAAAGACCTATTTGAAGTTTTGCCATTCCTTTTTCATTGGTAAATAATTTAAGAGGAACTATTGTTAAGCCTTTAGCCTGAACACTTTTAGATAAGCTTTTAAGTTCTTTTTTATTTAAGAGTAATTTACGTTCACTACGGGCTTTGTGGTTGAATTGATTCCCAAAAGAGTATTCCTCAATGTAGGTGTTTATGGCAAACAATTCAAGATTACTGAATTCACAAAAACTTTCTGTAATATTGGCTTTGCCTAAACGAATTGATTTAATCTCAGTACCAGCCAAAACGATTCCAGCCGTAAATGTTTCGATAATTTCATAATCGAATTTGGCTCTTTTATTGTAAATATTAATTGTTTTTAACATGGTGCAAAGGTAGCAAAATTAAAATATCAAGCAATTTTTATGGCAATTTCAATAAATGATAGCTTATGGTATCACCAGTGATTGTAATTACATACAAGTTCCCAAAAACCGTATCTTCAATATCAGGAAACAAATTGTATTTGATAACTTGGTTTACAAATTTGGGTATTGAATTACTATGCCCTACAATCAAGACTTTTTTATTTAGAGTTTCATTTTTGAAATTTTCAATATTTAAATCTTTAAGATCGTACAGTTTAGTTTTTATATTTTTAGCTGTAGCTGTAGGTGCTGCAGTTTGTGTGGTTCTTTTAAAATCGGTAGTATAAATTTCGTCAAAGTGAACATCGGCGAAAATAGCATTCCATTGATTGGCTCTTTTCAATCCATTTTCTGATAAATCAGGATTTTTGGAATCATCTACTTTTTCGGCATGTCTAATAAAATAATAGGTAGTAACATTTTGTTGTGCTAAACAAATATTAAAAAACAATAGGGCAAGGATGAGTAGTTTTTTTTTCATGGTTAGATTTTTTAGGGGGTTAATAAATCATAAATTTTAGAATGTATATATTTGTACAATGGATAAATTAAAATCAAAGGACCCGCTACACGGAATCACGCTTCAGCAAATTGTAGAAAAGCTTGTCAATCATTATGGATTTGACACCTTAAGTGAACTGATTAAAATTAAATGTTTTTCAATTAATCCAAGCATTAAATCCAGTTTGACTTTTTTAAGAAAGACAGATTGGGCTCGTAAACAAGTTGAAGATTTGTATGTTAAAAGTATAAATAAATTTTAATTTATTTTGTAAGAAACCATCACTCCGCCTCTATAAGGAAGTGATTCTCCACTTTTGTTGTAATTTTTTACATTTTCATAGCGTTGACCTGTGGTTAAGTCATATCCTTTGTAAAAACCTTGATGCCAACCACCACCTAGGAAACAGTCAATCATAAATTTTTCATTTATCTTAACTTGGTAGCCTATAGTAGCACCTGCAAAATAACCAAACCCTTTTTCGTATTTATTAGTGTTTAAGTAATTCCACTTTTGGAAATTAAAAATAGTAGCTCCTATATGCGCACCTGCATAAAAACCATTGTAATTTTCTTTGAAATGGTATCGATATTCTGGTGTAAAAGTGTAAAATTCTCTGGGTTTGCCATTGATTGATTTCCAAAAAGAGGCCAAAGCATCAAAATGAAAAGTTGATTTCTTACCTATGCTCGTTTCAATACCTACATTTGGTATCGTTAAAATTGTTGTAAAAGCATTTACTTTAACATAAGTTTGAGCAGAAAGAGTAGCACTAAAAATTAAAATTATAAGAACAATTATTTTTTTCATAAAAAAAGTCAGTAGGATAATGTTTTAAGTGGAATTATTCATCAACAAAAGTAACAGTTATTTCCAAAAATCATAATGAATTTTGTTGATTTTAAGTTTTTGAAAATTATGATTTATTGATTAAGGAGTAAATAGCTGAATCTAAAAATCGGCCCTCGTAAAATTCATAATCTTTGAAATGAGCTTCTTTTACAAAATTATTATTTTCTAAAACTTTTGCCGATGCAAGATTTTCTGGTGCTATAACCGCTTCTATTGAATGTAGTTTTAAATCATTAAATCCATAGTATACGACAGCCTTGACAGCTTCCGTCACAATTCCTTTTCCTTGATAATCAGGTAGTAGCATGTATCCAATTTCGGCTCGGTAATGTTCTGGTTTAATGCGATAATGACCAATAATCCCGATAAGCTTTGGGCTATCTTTTAAAGTTATAGCCCAATTGATGCCCTCATTAACTTCAATTTTATGATCAATCATTGCAATATGCTCCAAAGCTTCTTCATCCGTTTTTAACAAAGGACGAGGGATATACTGCATAGTTCTTGGATTAGATCGTAACATTAAAATTTCTTTTACATCACCTGCGTTTACTCTTCTTAAAAGTAAACGGTCGGTTTCAAGATTTGGAAATGGTGTGAAATTGATAGTCAACATAGAATTTTATTAAAGAATTTTGATAGTAAATATAGATTCAAAGGTTGCGTTTGGTTCTAAAATTTGAATGCCCTCTTTTAGTAGTAAATCTCCGGTACTCTCCAGTACATCAGAATATCCAAACCAAGGTTCAATACAAATAAATGGTGCTGATTTTTTTGTCCAAATTCCTAAATTAGGGAAACCATTATAATCAACTTTTAAGATAGGCTTTTTGTGCTCTAAAATAGTGAGTTTTTTAGAAAGTATGGTTTTGAAAATCAAGGCATCATGTTCGAAAAGAGTGTAATCAAGAGCAAGTTTTTTGTCTTGAGTATTTAATTTTTTAGTTTCATTAGATACTAAATCATTTTCTAAAATATGATATTGCAAAGGTTCATTTTGTTCAAATTCAATTTCATAATCTTCAAATTTTAATGGTAAAGCGAAGGCTGGATGGGCTCCAATAGAAAAGGGCATGGCTTTTTTTCCAAAGTTTTTAACCAGATAGGAAATTGATAAATTTGTTTCTTTAAGAGTATAAATGATTTGCAATTGGAAATCAAAAGGATAATTTTTTAAAGTTTCACTGGTGCGTGATAATGAAAAAACAGCTCTCTCATCATTCGCTTCAAGAACTTCAAAGTCCATGTCTCTGGCAAAACCATGACGGGTTAAATGGTAATCATTATTCTCGTAATGAAAAGAATTGTTTTTTAAAGTTCCTACTATTGGGAATAAAATAGGGGAATGTTTGCCCCAGAATTCGGGATTACCATTCCACATATATTCTCTTGTATTCTGGTGTTTTAGAGAAATGAGTTCTGCACCATGATGATCTATTGTTGCAGTTAATTTGTTGTTTTTTAAAATTGTAGTCAAAATAATTTTGTTTTTACTGAGATACTCTGAATTTGCCGTAAATATATTCAATATTTAATCACAAGATGTTTTTTTTATCAAAGTGCTAAAATTCTTAATCTTTTATACTCAAAATTATCTTTTTTTTCATTAATTTGTAAACAAAATCAATTAACTATGAAGAAAATCAATCTTGGATTTTTTGTACATGCGAGCTTATTGTTTATTGGAATAATAAATTTGAATGCACAACAAACTCCTGAAAATACTGCTAATACAGTATCAAAGTACGACTATCATGATGCTTTTGGACCTCATTTTTACACTAAAAATGGAACTGCAACACGTTCAGCAAGTGGTCAACCAGGGTCAGAATATTGGCAAAATAGTGCTAGTTACAAACTAACAGCTAAACTTGACGAGAAAAACAATGAAATTTCAGGATCTGGAATTATTACGTATACCAACAATAGTCCTGATAAATTAGGATTTGTTTGGATGAATTTGGATCAAAATCTTTTTAAAGCAGACTCTCGTGGAAGTGCAATAGTACCATTATCAGGTAGTAGAAATGGGGCACAAGGTCAAGTTTTTGAAGGAGGACATAAAATAAAGTCTGTTTCTGTAATTAGTAATAATAAAGGTGTAGCTACAGAAACTGCTGTGAAATATGTAATTTCAGACACTAGAATGCAGGTTTTTTTGCCACAAGCGCTTAACGCCAAAGGTGGAACTGCAAAAATTAAAATTGATTTCTCATTTATTGCTCCTTATGAAGGATCAGATAGAATGGGTGTTTTAGAAACTAAAAACGGAAAAATATTTACCATGGCGCAATGGTATCCTCGTATGTGTGTGTATGATGATGTGCGTGGCTGGAATGTAAACCCATATTTAGGAGCCTCTGAATTCTATTTAGAATATGGTGATTTTGATGTAAGTATTACTGCTCCTTCTAATCATATTGTAGTTGCTTCGGGTGAGTTGACAAATGCTGCTGCTGTATTCTCAACGGTAGAACAAAGTAGATTGGCACAAGCCAAACAAAGTGATAAAACGGTATTTATTAGAACAGCAGAGGAAGTTGCTACCACTTCAAAAACGGGATCATCAACTACAAAAACTTGGAATTTTAAAATGATCAATGCCCGTGATTTTTCTTGGTCATCATCTGCCTCTTTCATTTTGGATGCGGCGAAAATCAATTTGCCAAGTGGAAAAAAATCGCTAGCTATGTCCGTTTATCCAGTTGAGAGTGCTGGTGATGCAGCATGGGGTAGATCTACAGAGTATACAAAAGCATCTATAGAGAACTATTCTAAAAGATGGTTTGAATACCCTTATCCTGCAGCTGTAAATGTTGCTGGAAATGAAGGCGGAATGGAGTATCCTGGAATTGTTTTTTGTAGCTGGGAATCAAAAGGAGCTGATTTATGGGGTGTTACAGATCATGAGTTTGGTCACATTTGGTTTCCAATGATTGTAGGATCTAATGAACGATTGTTTGCATGGATGGACGAAGGTTTCAATACTTTTATCAATTCATTAAGTTCAATTGATTTTAATAATGGAGAATACAAAGAGCCAAAAGCAGACATGCATCAAAGAGCAGAAATGTATACAAGTCCTTTTCTGGAAACAATAATGAGTTCCCCAGACAATATGAAGGAGCGTAACATTGGTCTTTTGGCCTATTCTAAACCTAGTTCGGGTTTAGTTATTTTAAGAGAGCAAGTATTAGGACCTGAGCGTTTTGATTTAGCATTGAAAACGTATGTAGAGCGTTGGGCTTTTAAACATCCACAGCCAGATGATTTTTTTAGAACAATTGAAAATGTTGCTGGTGAAGATTTGAGTTGGTTTTGGAGAGGTTGGTTTCAATACAATTGGCGTTTAGATCAAGGTATAAATTCAATAAAATATGTAAAAAATGACCCTAAAAAGGGAGTTATTATTACTATTGAGAACTTCGAAAAAATGGTCATGCCTGTATCTCTTGACGTAAAAACTAAAAGTGGAAAAATTACAAGAGTAAAGTTACCAGTTGAAGTGTGGCAAAAAAACAAATCTTGGTCGTTTAAACACAATTCTACTGAAGAAATTGAAAGCATCACATTAGATCCGGATCATGCATTTCCAGATTCTAATACGGCAAATAATGTATGGACTGCTGAAAAAGGTTTACTTGAAAAAGATGTAATTCTTGATGGTTATTTGGGAACTTATTCAACTCAAATGGCTCCTTTAAAAATAACTTTTTCTGAGAAAAATGGAGCGCTTACTGCCTTGATTACAAATTATCCTTCTTTTTCTGTGGAGAACATTGGAAAGAATGCTTTTGAATCAAAACAAGCAGGACTTAAGTTTGAATTCAACGAAAGTTTAAATGGTTTTGATATGACTGTTCCAGGTGGACAAAAAATTCCTTTTACCAGAGATAAATAATTTTTTGAAATTTTAAAGAAGAATTTATTTTAACAAAAAAGACTTGTAATTATTTACAAGTCTTTTTTTATTTCTTTATTCAGGTATTTGCTGACTTAAACAGTGTAGGGTTCCAAAACCCCAAATAAAATCAGTTGCATTTATGCCGATAATTTCTCTATCGGGAAAACATTCTGCTAGTATGTTTAGTGCTTTACGATCGTTACTATCATTAAAAGTAGGTACTAAAACACATTGGTTTAAAATCAAAAAATTAGCATAGCTAGCAGGTAATCGCAATCCGTCAAATTCTAATTTTTTCGGCATTGGCAAGGCTACTATGACTGGAGATTTTCCATTTTCAAGTTTAGCGTTTTGTAACCTTTTTAAATTGTCTTGTAGTGGCTGATAATTTTTATCAAGCGGATCGTTTTCTACAATAGTAACAATAGTATCTTCGTTAACAAATCGACACAAATCATCAATATGTCCATGAGTATCATCGCCTTCAATGCCGTCGCCTAACCAAATCACATTGGTTACGCCAAGATATTCCTTGAAAACGGCTTCGTAATCTTCTTTTGTAAAGCCTGCATTTCGAACCTGTATGTCTGGGTGCATTAAACATTCCTCTGATGTTAATAAGGTTCCACGCCCGTTTACATCGATGGCACCACCTTCAACAATCACCGGCTTTCCTTTGTACATGACTTGAGTCACAGGAATATTTAAAAATTCGCCTACTTTAGCAGGAACAAATTTATCTAATTGTATGTTTTTGTATTTGGCCCAGCCATTAAAATTAAAGTTTAATGCCTCTCTTTCGGTTCTGTTCTTTATAATGATAGGTCCAGAATCACGCATCCAACTTCTATTGGTTTTGTGAATGATGTACGAAACATTTTTTAGTTCAACATGAGCTGTTTCTAGCATGGTGTTTACTTTTATTTTTTGGTTTTCATCTGCCACAACCAAAAAAACAGTTTCAAAAGTTGCTACTTTTTTAATAAATTCTACAAAAGCCCATTGAACTGCTTCATATTTTCCAGGCCAATCTTTCCCATTATGAGGGAAACACAGTAGCATTCCTTGTTGTTTTTCCCATTCGGCTGGAAAACGCCTAGTATTTGTAGTCATATTATATACGTTTATCAAAGGTGCAAATATAATGATTCAGACTCACTTAAAAAACGAGCAAACATTGCAATTTTTTAAAACTGCGTTTTCATTTATAGTATTAAGGTAATGATTAAATAATATTGTGTTAATTATAGTTGATTTGTTCATTTCTATTTTTGGTAAAAAATAATTTATGAAAAAATACAGTATTTCACTTCTAGCTGCAATTTTGATTTTGTCTAGTTGTACTAAAGAGGATAATTCAAGCAACGATCAAGAAACGATTGTGAATGAAAATCCTGCTTCATTTAAAGAAATTGGAAGTCTTACAATAGGAGGAACAGGTGCTGCTGAAATTAGTGCATATGACGAATTATCTAAGAAATTATTTACTGTCAACAATAGCAATACGAATAAAATTGATGTAATTGATTTGTCAAATCCAACGAGTCCAAAATTTGTAACAAGTATTGATTTGACTCCTTATAATGGAGCATCAAATAGTGTTGCTACCTTTAATGGTAAATTAGCTGTGGCCTTAGAGGCAAAACCGAATAAGCAAGATGCTGGTAAAGTTTTGGTTTTTGATACCACTACATACGCTCTTATTAAAGAAATTATGGTTGGTGCATTACCTGATATGATTACATTTTCTCCTGATGGAAATTTTATTATGACTGCCAATGAAGGTGAACCAAACGATACTTACTCGATTGACCCAGAGGGTTCAGTATCTATAATTGCGGTAAATAATAATTATGCAGTTACAACTTTAAATTTTGCAGGTTTTGCAAACCAGTTAAATACGCTCAAGGCAAAAGGTTTTAGAATTGCTAGCGTAACTAATAATTTCGCATCAGATGTTGAACCAGAATACATTACTATATCTGCTGATTCTAAAACAGCTTGGGTAACTTTACAAGAAAACAATGGCGTTGCTAAAATTGATTTGAGTAGCAAAACGATTACGAATATTTTTCCTTTGGGTCTAAAAGACTATAACCTTGCTGACAATGCAATTGATGTAAGTGATAAAGATGGAGGGATATTTATGAAACCTTGGAAAATAAAAGGAATGTATCAACCAGATGCAATAAGTAGTTTTGAAGTAAATAAAGTATCCTATTTTGTAACTGCAAATGAAGGTGATGCTAGAGAATATAGCGCTTTTGTTGATGTAAAAAGAGTAGGTAGTTCATCAGTAATTCTTGATCCTGTAGCGTTTCCAGATGCTACAGCACTTAAAGCTGAGACTAGTTTAGGTAGGCTAAATATTAATACTAAAATGGGAGATACTGATGGCGATGGCGATTTTGATGAGCTTGTTTCTTTTGGTTCTAGATCTTTCTCTATATGGAATGGTACAACGGGTGAATTAGTGTATGATAGTAAAAATGAATTGGATAAAAAATCACATGAATTAGGTTTTTATGATGACGGCAGAAGTGATGATAAAGGGGCTGAGCCAGAATCTGTAGTAGTTACAAAAATGGGGACTAAAACAATACTTTTTGTAGGTCTTGAACGCGCCGATGCAGTAATGATTTATGATATCTCAAATCCTGCTGCACCAAAATTAATGCAAACTATTAATACGGGTGATGCTCCTGAAGGTCTACTATATATTCCTGCTTCAAAAAGTCCAACAAAAAGAAGTTTGCTTGTGGTAAGTAGTGAAGGTGACGGAAGTGTGAAAGTTTTCCAGCCAGATTTGAACTAAAAAGTACTCTCGAAATAATAAAATCCCTGCTTGAATAAAGAATTCAGCAGGGATTTTTTGTTTTAAAAAGAGCAGTTAGTCAATTGCTCTTTTTGTAATATCTCCAAAGGCATCTATACGTCTGTCTCTAAAAAATGGCCAGTTTTGACGCACATTTTCTTGTAAGTCTAAGTCAACTTCGGCAATTAAAATTTCTTCTTTATCATGTGAGGCTTGCGCCAAAATTTCACCTTGTGGCCCACAGATAAATGAAGCTCCCCAAAATTCAATTCCAGGAGTTTCTGGTAAATATTTTTCTAAACCAATACGGTTTGCTGCTGCAACATAAACACCATTTGCAACCGCATGACCTTTCATAACATTCATCCAAGCGCCATATTGGTTTTCACCATATTGCTCTTTTTCTTGCGGATGCCAACCAATTGCTGTTGGGTAAAACAATACTTCGGAACCTTTTAAAGCTGTTATGCGTGCTGCTTCAGGATACCATTGATCCCAACAGATTAATGTTCCTATATTTCCTTTCTGTGTACGATTATTTTTAAATCCTAAATCACCCGGTGTAAAATAGAATTTTTCGTAAAAAGCGGGATCATCTGGAATGTGCATTTTTCTATACAACCCTGCTTCTGATCCATCTGTATCAATAATATAAGCACTATTGTGATAAATACCAGCCATTCTTTTTTCGAAAAAAGGAACAATAATTACAACTCCTAATTCTTTTGCCAAAGCACTAAAAGCAGTAAAAGAAGTGCTGTATAACGGTTCCGCCAAAGCAAAATTATCTACATCTTCACTTTGACAAAAATAATGACTGCTATATAATTCGGGTAAAGAAATTACTTCGGCGCCAAGTTTTGCTGCATCTCTAACCCAACTAATACATTTTTTTAAATTATTTTCGGCTACGTCATTCAGGTTTAATTGAATAACAGCTATTTTATACTTTTTATTTGACATTACATAAATTTTAGAATACAAAAATAGTAAATTTTATGGCTAGTATAAAATAGACCTCACGTGTTTGCTAATGAACTTTACTAAAGAATTTTGAAATAAGCTTTCTACTGCTTTATAATTAGTAAAAAAAACAACACTTCCTGTTTTGTAAGAAGTGTTGTTTTAAAAATTTGAAATTAATTAAAAAGATCCACAAATATTTCCAGTAAATGTTGCACCTGCTCCAGCTGTAACATCAGCTTTTACTGCGCTAGCAGTTAGTAACGGTATGGTATAACTTGGTGTAAAAGCCGTATTGCTTCCAGCAGTATTACCTGTTGTGTTTGTAAATATGTTTCCTATAATTGTAACAGCAGTATAGCCTGTCATAAGGTCAATAGGTTGATTTACATTTTCAAAAACATTATTTTCAACTCTAATGCTAGCTTCAAGACCTGCAGCTACACATTTATTACTAGCAGAACTGTTAAAGTAGTTGTTTACAATATGTACTTTACCAAAACGTACTCTTGGCATTCTTTCTTTACATCCAGTAGCCCACCAACATCTTGCAAAAGTTATTCTAAGTTTACCTCTATCTGCTGTTGCACCATCACTAGACCCTATTAAATTTGAATATCTGTGATCTGGAGAACCTCCTGATCCGCCTGGTCTTGGAGCTTTTAGGTATGTAAATTTAGTGTAAGAGACTGTAACATAGTCTGACTGATTTTTGATATCTAAATTCCCATCAACTCCATCTCTAAACTCACAATGATCTACCCAAACATTTTGGCAATTATCAATTATTGCATTATCCCAACCATCTGTATCATATGCACCTGGTCCTTCAAAAATTAGATTTCTAAGAATGATATTTTTACATCTCTTAATATTTAAAATTCCAGAATTGGCTTTGGTTTGATCCGTCGAAACTAATTTTGCACCGTTGGCGCCATAAATTGTTTTTCCAGTTTGATCTTGAAAAGCAATACGACCCGTTGAAGTAGCAGGAATATTAATGGTTCCTGTTACTTTAATGACTTTCACAGAAGTGTTTTCTATTGCAGCTTTTAATTGCGCATAAGTACTTACTACTGTTTCTGTAGCGTTGCCACCTCCAGTAGTTCCACCATTTTGTGATGCCCAGCCAGGAACAGCTGCACAATCGCCAACTCTTGCATTGTTCTTTGATGTTTTTGTTTCTAACTGTGCTGTACCTGCATTAGTTTCTGCAGTTTCTTCATTGTTACAACTTGTGAGCCCAAAGAAAAGACTCACAATGAAAACGGATACATTTAAATTTAATTTCATAGTACTTATTGTTAAATATTAGTGATTTAAAGCATTACAAAATAAATCATAAAAAAAGGTATTATTATTGAACTTGTTCAATAAAACCTATAATTAATTAAATTTTGTGTTTTTTATTGATTGTTATATTGAAAATACTATAATTTTATTATTTTTACGTAATCGATTGCACAACCTACTGTTTTTCGATTGAAATAATGCATAATTAATATAAATAAAACCCCAAAAAAATGTACGAATTACTGCGAAATAATATTGAGAAAAAAATTCCCCTGACCAATGAAGAATGGGAATTAATTCAGGAAAACGTAAAACAGGTTAAACTAAAAAAAAATGATTATCTCCAAATTCAGGATTCTAATAGTAAATACGAAGCCTTTGTTTTAAATGGAGCATTCAAAATTTATCACTTGAAAGAAAATGGTGCTGAGTGTATACTTTTTTTTGCATTTGATAATGATTGGATAACTGATGTTGAAAGTTTTTATCATGATAAACTTACAAGGTATAACATCAAAGCACTTGAGGATTGTGAAATTTTGGTCATTAATAAAATAAATAAAACTAAATTATTTAAAGAAGTTCCAAAGCTTTTGAAATTTCACACCTTGCTGATTGAAAAAACAAATATTGTCATGCAGGATAGATTGCTTGATATCTTGAACAAGACATCAAAGCAACGTTATTTAGATTTTATAAACAAATATCCTGTAAAAGCACAGCGAATTAATGATAGGAATCTCTCATCGTATCTGGGTGTTTCTCATGAGTTTTTATGTAAGATAAAAAAACAATTTAAGTTAGAGCGTACTACTGAATGCTGACTTTTCCCGTTTTATTTTTTCCTGTTTTAGAGATGATTTTGTAAATGTAAATACCACTTGGTAGACTTGGTAAAGTGATGGAAGTACTTTTTGTAATGAAGGATTGTGATACTGTATTTTGCCCATTCATGTTAAAAAGATAGAAAAAAGTTTCTTCTTCTTTTTTAGTTTCAATATTGATGTCTTGGTTTGGTTTTAAAGCCGTTGGATAAACAAAAAAATCACTTTTTCCCATAAAAATAATATCAATAGCTGTTGAATTTATTGTTGTATTATCTTCTAGTGTCAGTCGTACCCTGTATTTGTTAAATCCTTCTGATGGAGCGACATCATCTAGAGTAAAATTTTTAGATAAAGGAACATTCTTCGATGTTAAAAGTATTTCTTTGTTGTTGATTAATTTTAAGAGTTCCACTTTTTTTATTTGAAATAGACTAAAAAGATTTGTTGAGATTGTGATTAGGTTCTCAGTTGTAATCTCGGCATTTACAAATTCAAAATAACAATTGGAGTTATTTTCATAACGTAAAGTAGATTCGCTTTTTATACCCTCAACAGAGTTGAAATTAGGAGAGACAGCGTGAATTTTACCGTTTGTATAGGTGTAGGTTGAATTAGTAACTTGCTCCTTGAAAGTAAGTTTTGTATCAACTAATTCGTAAATATTAAAGCTAGAAACAGTTTCTGGTTTAGTCCAATTGATTTCAGTTGTTCCATTACAAACTAATGAAGTCGTGGTATTTAAATCGTACGAAATGATAAAATTATCCGAAATAAACTCTTCATTACCAATTTTCATTTTAAGTTTTGCTTTCGTAAAAAGCTCTTTTAAAGGTAGGTATAGGTATTGTCCATTTTCTATATTGATGTTCGTTTTGATGGATTCCCAAGTTTGTCCATCGTTATAACTTATAGATAATTCACCGTTAGTTCCTGTAATTGTGGAGTTCCATTTTATTGGTGAAATTAATTTACCATCTAGCGGGAAATTATCATTTAGAATAGGATAGTTCCATTCGAATGAGTTTTTTATCTCATAATCATAAACAATACTGTAATCTTGACTATCCGTATTTAGTAAACCAGCACTTATGGATATACTGTATGTTTGAAATTGAGGGTCAGTAATTTCTATTTGTTCAATTGTATTGACTTTATCAATACCTTTTGCTGCGGGTAACTGAGGTGAATTGGGATTTAATATCCATGGTAAAAAAGTTTCTGATGGTGAAATTAACGCTAAATCTAAATCATGTATTAAACTAATGTTGGTATTTACTTGGGCTGGCGGATCATTCCAAACCAATGTTATTTTTAAATTCTTACTATTATTTGGTATGGTTATTTGGTGCAAGTTTTTTTGTTCAGACTTTATAGTTCCTGTTATAATTCTATTTTGTTGTATGGTATTTAAACATTTTAAGGCATTTACGTTTCCAAAGCCATAAGTAAAATCAGGACCTAAATTTCCTAAATCTTTTGCACTATTTATCAAGATTGCTTTTGCAGTTGCATTCTGTAAAGAAGTTGTATGTGTTTTGTTGTAAAGCTCTTTCAATAATGAAATAATTCCTGATGTGATTGCAGTTGCATTTGAGGTACCCTCTGTACTGTAAGCTACTATTTCGGGTTTGATCCTGCCGTCATACGCAGGACCTTTTGATGAAAATGGCATACTGTTTTCACTAGCATTCACACTTCCTACCACAATACTATTCTTTGATTGTTTAAAATTTCCTGTAATGCTTTTAAATCCTTCAGTCCCTCTATTTCCTGCTGAGAAAACATGATTGATTGTAGAATTCTCGTAAAGAGTTTTGTCAAATGCTGCCGCTAGATTGCCATAGAAATTCTCAATTACAGTACCATAAGAGTGGTTTTGAATGGTGGCTCCTTGCATAGTTGTGATTGCATCTGGGAAGAGAGAGAGAAAATTGGAAGATTGAATTTTTGCTTTTGGAGCAACACCCTTGCCTAAAATAGAACTATTTCCTAAGCCTGCAACTATTGTAGCCATTGCAGTTGCGTGCTTTGAAACTTGACTAGATTGTGTGTTAGAAGGAATATGTTTATTTAACAAATCAATATCGTTGATGTCAAAAAATTCATCTTTAATAGATACAATTTGATTTAAACCCGTTATGTCTTTAAAATTTTTTACCAACATATTAATTTGATTAACGCTAAAGTTTTGGTCAATAATTTTAGATTCAACGGTAGGGGTGAAAGATTCTTGGGTAATGGATAAGACGTTATGAATGGGAATGATTTGGTTAACTAAAGATTTGTAGTTGGTATTTATAAATACTACATCAGATTGGATAAAGTATTCTATCTGTAATGCTTTAAGTTTTTCTGTTAGTTTTAAAATATCGTTAGTTACGATTATATACTTTTTCTTCGATGAATGGTTTTTTAGATTGCTTGGTAATTTCCACATATTATTTAATGGATATAATTTAATATCTTGATTTTCAACCAAATTTTTTG
>NZ_QKNZ01000063.1:0-30354 GCF_014156605.1 Flavobacterium sp. SOK18b | reverse complement strand
TTTAAAAAAGGCTTCAAAACCATTAAAATATAGCAAACTTGAAAAAAATTACTCAACAAAAAAACATTTTTATAATTTGTATTTCCATTCTTTTTGTTACCTTAAATTCTTACGCAAAAGTACATAACGATACAATATTAAAAAGTCAAAATAAAAATTCTTTATCTTCTAAATTTAATTTGACTAAAAAACATACTCCTGAATTAACTTCTAATTTTCATTACAATCAACAAACCAGTGAATTTACAAAAGACTATTTAGATCATAATTTTCCTCTTTCACAAGAGACTCAAAAAGATTTAGAACTTGCAAAAGCTACTATAGAAAAAATAGAAAAAAATAGCAGTTTAACGGATTTTCTAGAACCTAAAAAACTTTCGATGTTGCCATTAGGCATAAAAAAAACAATCGGAGGTATCCAATACATGTTAGGTATTAGTAATGCAAAATTCACCCCTGAGTATACTGAATTAACTGCTTTTGTAAGGATTATATTGCCTCAACGTGATGAAGCTGGAAAGTCAAAAGAATTGTTTTTTGGAGCAAATAATATTAAATTATCACACAAAGGTGGTTTAGTTGGTGATACTAATTTAGTTTTACTTGGTGACGTTCCTATCAAAATTAATGGCGAAAATCTTTTATTGATTTTAAAAGGTGGAATGGACATGAAAACTGGAGTTGTTGAGAACAAAACTTATGTCACAATTGATTGCAACGGTTTTAAGGAACTTGGAATTACTGCGGATGTTAAATTCTCAAGAAACTTTCTTGAGCCTGTAGACAACAATTACGTAGCAATCCCATCACCAGCATTAGTTACAGGGAATTTTAAGACCATCGTTTCGAATTGGAATGACATTTTAGTGGAAATATCCTTGCCAAAATTTCAATTAACATCCAAAAAGGGATTCTGTTTTGAACTGAATAAGGCGATTATCGATTTTAGTGATTTACGAAACTCTCAAAGTGTAAAATGGCCTCCCAATTATCAAGAAAAATACTTGGTAGCCGGTAATGAAAATTTGTGGCGTGGTCTTTATGTACAATCACTTAAAATCGTCTTACCAGAAGAGTTCAAGAAAAAAGAAAGCACGGAAAGAATTCGCTTTGAGGCAACCGATTTATTAATAGATCGTATGGGAGTTTCAGGTTCTTTTTCAGGAAGTAACTTAATTAGTATTGAAGAAGGCAATGCATCAGGATGGCAAATGTCACTTGACACAGTAAACATAACACTAGTTGCGAATTCATTAACTGCAGCAAGTTTTGGCGGTGATATTCTTTTGCCAATATCTGAAAAATCAGCAAATTGTAATGATGGTGCACGATCAGAATTAGCGTATAAAGCAATAATTGATCCTGTAAAGGATGAATATCTTTTAAATGCTCAAGTTACAAATGGTATATGTTTTCAAGCCTTTAAAGCAAATGCTATAATAGAAAAAAACTCTTACATAGAATTAAAGGTAAAAGACGGTAAATTTTTACCCAAAGCAGTGCTATACGGTACATTGTCATTAAAAGCCAGTAATAAACCCGTAACTGCAGCACAAGCACAATCAGGGAAAAATGAACAAACGAAAGAAACAGTTGATTTTAAAGGAATTATATTTCAAAATTTAACATTACAAACCGTTTCTCCTTACTTAAGTGCTGATTATTTTGGATATAAAAATTTGGAGAGTAAAGATGCTAGTGTTAGTAATTTTCCTGTAACCATTAATGAAATAGCGCTAATAACATCTCCAGAGAGTGCTAGTCTAAAGGTTGATCTGGCTATTAATATAATGGAAAATCAATTTACAGGTCAAACTAAATTTTATGTCATTGGAAAATTTGGTAAAGAAGAAGGCATTCAAAAATGGAAATACGATAGTCTTAAATTTGAAAAGATTGAGATTGGAGCAGATATTGGCGGGATGAAGTTAAAAGGAAGTATTGCTGTAATGGATAATGATCCTGTTTACGGCAAAGGTTTTAAAGGAATGCTGAGTTGTGATTTTACTGGTGGTATCAAGGTTGAAGCAAACGCTATTTTTGGAGCAACAACTTTTAGGTATTGGTATGTTGATGCTATGGCAGATAATTTAAATATTCCATCCGGAGCAATTACTTTTAAAGGTTTTGGAGGAGGAGCATCCTATAGAATGAAAAAGGAAGGGTTCAGTAATAATTTTACAGCATCAGGGTCTAATTATGTTCCAGATATTGAATCTGGTTTAGGCGTAAAAGCTATGATTAAATTTTCGGGAACAGCTTCGGCAGATGCATTTTGGGGAGGTGCAGGTTTTGAAATTGCTTTTAATAATAAATTTGGTATCAATAGGATCAGTATTTATGGTGAGGGGCGTGTGATGCAATCTTTTGAAATTCCCGTGTCAGATAAACTCAAAAAGGCATTAAAGGAAGTAAGTGAAAAAGAAGCTAAATTTTCAAAAGAAATCCTAGAAAAACTTAAAATAGAGAATTTATCTAAAGCAGCCGAAGATTTATATCCAAATGATATCAAAGGTTCTATGGGTATCAAAGCTATTGCTGCGATACAGTATGATTTTACATCAAAAATATTACATGGTACGTTTGATATGTATGTAAATACACCAGGAGGCCTAATTAAAGGCCGTGGAAGTAATAATAGAGCTGGCTGGGCTGTGTTGCACTTTGGTCCTGATAAATGGTATATACACATGGGTACTCCAAAAGATCGTTTAGGCTTGAAAATGGCTATAGGTCCTGTAGAGGTTGAATCTGGCGGATATTTCATGATGGGAGACGATCTACCAGGTAGTCCGCCTCCACCAGCTATTGTTGCAGATCTTTTAGGATTAAAACTCGAGCAATTAGATTATATGCGAGATGAAAACAGTCTTAGCGGAGGGAAAGGTTTTGCTTTTGGATCAGATTTTAGTATTAAAACTGGGGATATAACCTTTTTATTGTTTTACGCTAATTTTCAAGCTGGTTTTGGTTTTGATATTATGTTGAAGGATTATGGTGATGCTGCTTGTCAGGGTTCTGGACCTATTGGTATTAACGGTTGGTATGCCAATGGTCAAGCTTATGCCTATTTAAAAGGGGAATTAGGTATCAAAGTAAAACTCTTTATGGTAAAAAAGAAAATAAAAATTATTGAAGGAGGAGGAGCCGTTTTAGTACAAGCTAAACTACCCAATCCAGTATGGATTAGAGGATATTTAGGAGGTCACTTCAATTTGCTCGGAGGATTGGTGAAAGGACGTTTCCGATTTAAGGTCGAATTTGGAAAAGAATGTGAATTTATAAACAATACCCCTTTAAATGGTTTAAAAGCCATAGCAGATATTACACCTGCAAAGGATACAAAAGATGTAAATGTTTTTGCAGTACCACAAGTAGGATTTAACATGCCTATTAATAAGAACTTTACAATAGAAGAGGATAGCGGCCTAAAAACTTACCGTCTAAAACTTGAAGAATTTTTGGTAAAGAAAAACGGTAATCCAATACTTGGTTCTACGAGCTGGAACACAACCAATGATTTAGTTAGTTTCAATGCAACGGAAGTATTACCGCAAAATTCCGACTTAATACTAAGTGTAAAAGTAAGTTTCCAAGAGTATACTAATGGTAACTGGAAAACCATTTATGATAACGGCCAAATAGCTACTGAAGATGAGACTGTTAATTTTACAACAGGGACAGCACCAAACAACATACCAGTAAACAATATTGCGTATTGTTACCCTGTTTTTGATCAAAAATATGTATATCAAAATGAGAGTAAACAAGCTTATGTAGTTCTTAAACAAGGTCAATCTTATTTATTTGAATTAAAACCCGGTCAGACTCAAAAAGCATTTTACAAAACTGGAACTAAAACTGTAAATAGTACTTTATCCTATTCACCTAGTTTAAAAAAAGTAAGTATAGATATACCAATTTTAGAGAAAACGAAGTCTTATAATATAACTTTAATGACCTTAGAAACGCTATCAGAAGCGAATAACAATCTAAAAGAAAGTTATGAAACTCAAAATTTGGACGCACAAACTAGTGTTGAAACTAAAAAGAATGAGCTAAAAGAAACCATAACTGGAGGGCAAGGTATTGAACTATTGCAATATAATTTTAATACCAGTCAATACAATACTTTTGAGGAAAAAATGAATGCAAAAAGACCAAGACAAACCTTGGTAGAAATCATCTACTCGGATGTACATGCTTTACATTCTATCAATAATTCTTCAGAACCATTTGATGAAATTGAACTTATTGGTAATGCCAAGACTTTAAATATTCCTTTAGTGACTACTGAGGCTATACTTGACGACAATTATTATATCAATGAGATTTTTCCATTGATATATAAAGGATATCCCCTAGAAAGTGATTTAACATTAAATAGAAATACAAATACAATAGGAATACCGCCTACAAAAGGTGTTGAAACACTGGCTTGGTATCAGGATGATCTTATGAATAATGCAACTAGTTTTATGCTGAAAGAGTACCTACCCTACCGATATAATTTACCTTTCTATTTTAAAACAGACTTTGTGGATTTAAGATATAAAGTAGTAAACAAATATCTGAATACTGCCAATCAAGTCATGAAAACAAAGTATGATTATATTATCAATGGGACATTTCCGTACATCAAAAAAGGGAACTATAACATAAAATTGAATTATACTTTACCAGGTGGTCAACTAGGAACAAGTTCTATTTTTACATTTAATAAAACCAATTAAAATGAAGCCCAAATTTTTAATGTTCCTTATTTTAACTGCTATAAATGTAGGGTTTGCTCAAAACCCACTAATTAAAGAGCCTAAAATAGCTGAAAATAAACTAGAAATAAAAGTACTTACAAGAGTTCAAAAAGATAAGATACTTTTACGCTGGGCCGTGACCGATGCTATGGCTTGGAAAAAATTAAACAAATACGGCTACTTAGTAGAGCGGTTTACTATTGCGAGAAACAATAAAACGCTATCAAGTCCAGAAAAAGTTGTTTTAGCCAAACAAATTAAACCAGAGCCTTTAGCATCTTGGGAAACAATAATAGATACCAATGAAAATGCCGCTATCATTGCTCAAGCACTTTATGGTGAGGATTTTTCAGTTAATGGAACTGATAATTTACAATCTATCATTAACCTTTCTGAAGAAACAGAGCAGCGGTTCACATTTGCTTTATACACTGCCGATAAAGACTTTGAAATTGCTAAAAAGGCAGGTTTAGGATTTGAAGATACTACTATTAAAGAAAACGAAAAGTACTTATATCGTATTTCTTCTAATGTTCCTAAGCAAGAATTAGATATTGATTATGGAGGTGTCTTTATAGATACTAAAGAAGTGGAGATATTACCAAAACCAATGGATTTTTCAGCAAATTTTACAGATAACAGCAGCATGTTAAGCTGGAACTTCAATATACTAGCGCACGCCTATGGTAGTTATTATATAGAACGCTCAGAGGATAAAAAAATATTTAACCGTATTACCAATAAACCCTACACAAGTTTAAATCAAGAAAACACAAATAATAATAGGATATTTTATGTAGACACTATCGCCAACAATAAAGAGTATAGTTATCGCATTCAAGGAATTTCTGTATTTGGAGAGTTAGGACCTTATTCTGAAATTGTTAGTGGAAAAGGTAAATCATTATTAAAATATGTTCCTCACCTTACGATACAGGAATTTAAAGATGATACAACTGTTAACTTAATTTGGGAATTTCCAGAAGAAGGAGATGAAGAAATAACTGGTTTTGAACTTAACCGTTCTGATAAAGAAGATAATAATTATGTTACGGTAGTCAAAAACATTTCGCCAAAGGCTCGCAACGTAATTTACAATAAATTAAATCCATCAAACTATTTTACAATAACAGCAGTGAGCAAACAAGGAAATAGTAGAACCTCATTCCCAATGCTTGTTCAGCCCATTGATTCTATTCCTCCAAGTAAACCAGTTGGCTTAAAAGGAACTATTGACAGTCTAGGCGTGGTAAAAATTTTATGGGATACTAATAAAGAAAAAGACCTGTTAGGTTATCGAATTTATAAAGCATACAATGCATCTGAGGAATACAGTCAGCTGACAGTGAGCCCAAATGAAAAGAATACTTTTGAAGATAAAGTAATACTCAAAACCTTAAATAGTAAAGTCTATTACAAAGTTATTGCAGTAGATTACAGATACAATATGTCTGAATTTTCAGAACCACTCGTTCTAAAAAAGCCAGATATTATTCCGCCCGCATCGCCCGTTTTTTCAAAGTATGAAATTAAAGAAGGAGGGGTTTTCTTAGAATGGTTTAACAGCCAAAGTGAAGATGTGGCAGTACACCAATTGTATCGACAACAAAACGGTCAAAAGGAATGGAAACTTGTTTTTGAAACCAAAAACAAAGAAGAACAATTTCAAGACAAGTCTGTTGAAGAAGGGTATACCTATACCTATGCCATTTTTGCAAAAGATGATTCAAATCTGCAATCGCTGCCTTCGCCTAACCTATCCACTTTTGTTCCCTTAAATGGTGTCATGGAAGCGATAAAAGGCTTTTTTGCTCAAGCTAATAAAACTACAAACACTATTGATTTATCTTGGAATTACAGCAATCCCCAAGTTGATAGTTTTGAAATTTACAAAGCATCAGAGAAAGATGCTTTGCAATTGATTCAAATTGTAGATGGAAAAAAAAGACAACTATCTGACCCAACCATTACCATAAACACCAATTACAAATACGGTATTAGAGCGATTTTTAAAGACGGAAGAATGTCTAAAATGGATTTTTATACGGTTAAATTTTAAGATTATGAGAAAACTTTTCATTTTGTCATTGATTTGTTTTTTTATTAAGAGCCATGGGCAAAATATTTCTTACGCGATGAATTATATTTTTGAAAGTACCAATGGTTCAAGAGCACAATTGATTTCCAATAATAAATCTGTTTACTTATTTGAACCAACAAGTGAAGAGATCACTAGAAATATCTCACATTATGATGATTTTATATTTAATTTTCGCGCTGCTATTAATCCTGCAGATACAAATGGAGAATATGGCGCATGTAGGAGTAATATCTCTATTCCGTTAACTGCTTCGGAACTCATAAAAGGAGTATTTCCTAGTGCTTCTGGATGCTTTTCATCAATATTTGTTACTGAATTTAAGCCTAACGTAACTATTCAAAAAAGCAATACTTTAACAACGTTATGTTCTGGAGAAACACTTGATTTAGCAGGGTTTCCTGCCGGATTTCCTAATGAAGCTTACCACTGGCAATACTCATTAGACAATCAACAAACTTGGATAGATGTGCCGACAAATTTCAACAATAATCCAACTACGAATTTTTCAGTTAAAGATGTTTTAGGAGACAGTCATGTAAACTACTTTGATAAGCAACTCTATTTCAGATTGGGCTATCAAAGCAGACCTTTTACAGATCCAATTACAATAACTTACTCTGCTTGTGCGCCAGTAATAACGAATTTAAACCCAATTCAACCAAATTGTAGTGGTGATCCTATGACTGTCATTGTGACTTTTGACAGACCATTAGATCCTATCAAAAATGAAAAACTAACCTATTTTCAAATTATTCAAAAAACTGGAGAACTTACTGGAAACCAAATCCCTGAAATTATTGCCTTTGACACTGCTAATACATTACAATATACCTATAATAATGTTACAGGATTAATAAATGGAGAAATATATACGGTAAAATACCAAGCTTTTCAAGGAGTAAAGGAGAGAGGAGTACCTGAAACCGATAAAGATTTTCAATATCAGGATCCAACAGCTGTACAATTCGAGATTATATCTGCTGAAAACCCCTTATGCCACGATGGTACTGGAGAAATTGTCATTAGTGTAAAAGGCGGTACAGGTGCTTATAAATTTTATGTTGATAATATTCAAAAATTCCCAATACAAGAACCAAATGGTACTTATAAACTAAAAGATTTAGCCCCAAAAGAGAACAAAATAAAAGTTACGGATTCAAATGACTGTATTGATAATGGTAAAAATGAGTAGGCATATGAACAAAATTATCTTTCTGCTGCTTGTTTTACTAGTGAATTATACTGCCTATTCACAAAGTGAGTATGGTATATTAGTTAAGACCACTTTATTTCCATTTAAAGGATGGTATGGTAGTCATGCTGGTGTTCAGAGAATTACCATTGGCTCTAAAACTATTAGTAAAACAAGTAATCCTGAATTAACGTTTAAAATAGTATACAATTATGTATCTATTGATGATCAGCCAAGTACAATCCAATGCACTTCAAGAACATCCGGTAACTATGATAATACCGATTGCGGACCAATATCACAAAATATTTTGTACAACAAAGCAACTTTTATCCAAAGTACTTTTAATGGATGCATTGCCGATTCAGAAATTTATTCAATTCATGTAACATCAACAGATGCACTTGATAGCAAATGTCCAGAAGATGTAATTGAGTTAAATAACGGCTGGAATTGGCAGTATAGTTTTGATGGTACAAGTTGGATAGATTTTGCAGCTAACTTTCAAGAGCAAAGAGACATCTCGTTCAAAATAAAAGAACTGACTGACTTTGAAAATAAAACAAAAGTATATTTTAGAGCGGGATTTGGTTCGCAATTTACTAATATTTTACCTTGTGATATTATCCCTTGCTCACCATTTCTAGAAATTGATCCTCCACTACCGTTAAACCCTTCCTGTAATAATACTGGTACAGGAAGTATCCCCTTAAAATTTAAAAGTGAAATCAAAAATGATGAGCAACTATTACTCAATCTTTTTACCAACGCTAACCCCCTTAACCCTAAATTCTTATTAAGCAAATTTGTTCCAAAATCTGCGATAATAAATAATGAATATACTTGGACAAATATAGGAGCAGGTAACTATATTATAAGATATCAAGCCCAAAAAACAACAGACAATACAACTGATGTTAATTCAAGTGCCGTGACAACTAAGGCTTTTTCGATTGTAGATCCTACTAAATTAGAATTCAAAGTATCAGCCAATAACCCTGTATGTAATAATGGAGCGACTAATTTAATTATAGAGGCTATTGGCGGTAGCCCACCCTATTTTTATGATGACTTAGAAGGCACTACAGAATTTATTAATGGAGAAACAAAAATTAAAAGAATTCAATTCAACCCATCAGATGAGAAATCAAATAAAGTTATAATACCACTACTAAATCCAAAAAGTGTATATACCATAAAAGTCACTGATGCCAATAACTGTATTGATAATAATTAATATGTTTATGAAAAGAAAAATACTATTTATTTTATTAGTTTTAATAACAACTACCAGCTCCTCAGCGCAGGTTTTATATATAATGAAAACTAACTATGGGGGATGCAGCAATTATAGTCTACCAACATTCTATTATGGGGGAGCTACAACAAGTTTCAGTTATAATATAAGTTCAGACGATGGTATTTGGTTGTGTCCAATACAAGAAGTTGGTCCATATTTAATTTTCGATAAAAAACCAAGCTCATATACACTAGATTATGAGACTTACACTGATTATAATCAAACAGACATATATGAGTTGTTGGCTTCTCTTAATGTAACAATAACAAAAGATTGCCAAACAACCATTGGCTATGGTGCTTCAAATCTAAGACCCTATTTCGAATTAATTAGTAACCAAGTACTCACTTCACCAGGAGTAAATAACGTGTTAACGGATAAAATCAAATTAAAAGCAACTGGTTGTAGTGGAACACAAAGGTTTCATTGGGAGTACAAACTTAATGGAGGTCAATTTCAAAAAATGAATATTAGTACTTCTTTTAATGAAGAATTTGAATTTATAACTGCAAATTTTATCCCATTAGATTACTCTGGTTTTGTAGACTTTAGAGTAGTCATTGATTCGGATCCGTCTATTACCGAAGAAAACGTGTATTCAAATATTATTTCATACAATGTTACTAGAAAAGCTCCGAAAATTATCTCAACAACTTCTCCCAATTTTACTAGCTGCTCCTATTCGAAAGATGGATCTGTTACCTTCACATTTGAGAGAGAACTTCAACAGGGTGAGCAATATGAAATGACTCTTTTGTATGAAAATGGTCGTGCTGTCTTAAATGGGAATAAAAGAATTCCTAAAGATTCGATGACTACTCCAACAACCTATACTTGGAATAATTTAGATGCTGAAAAATATATTCTTACGTATCAAACCAAAAAGATTATAGGAAACTCCGAGCTCATGAGTGACCCAGAACAAAAAAGTTTTACAATATCATCTCCAACTAATTTAGAATTCACAGTATCAGCCAATAATCCTTTATGTAATAATGGAGGTACTAATTTAATTATAGAGGCTATTGGCGGTAGCCCGCCCTATTTTTATGATGACTTAGAAGGCACTACAGAATTAATTAATGGAGAAACAAAAATTAAAAGAATACAATTCAACCCATCAGATGAGCTATCAAATCAAGTTTCAATACCACTACTAAATACAAAAAGTGTATATACAATAAAAGTCACTGATTCAAAATTCTGTATTGAAAGATAATCCGCTATTAAACACCTATTATGAAAAAATATTTACTCCTACTACTATTGTTTTTGATTAACTTTTGGGGATATTCACAAACACAAGCAACTGTAACAGAAATAGCTGTAGATGGTGCAAGAACAGTGACTTTTACAAATCCAGCTCCTATTGAGCTCAATGAGGCATTTATAACAACTGCAACTACAGGTGATGGAAAAAGTGATGGAAAATTACATATCGTTTTTAGAGGTAGAACAGAACCCTATACCTATTCTTGGTTAAAAAGTACTAGTCCATTTACCCCTACAGAAGATCTAAATAATCTAAATACTTGGATTAATTTTTCAGCTGGCGAATATACCGTTATAGCTTCTAAAGATGGCTGTAGCAGTGCACCAATTCCTTTCATAATATACGAGCCAGCCGAATTACTAATCAGTCTTATTCAACCTAATAAAATTGGTTGTTTTGGTGGTACAACAACGCTAGCTATAAATAATAACACTGCTACCGGAGGTTATCCCTATGTAGGTACTAAAAATTATACCTATTCTTGGTACAAATGTGATGAAAATGGTTTAAATGCTTCATCAATTTCAGATGCAAGAACTACTGCAGTAACAGCAGGATTTTATTATGTTGAAGTTAATGATGGAAAGAATATAAAAAAATCGAATATAGTTCAAGTAACTCAAAATGAACAAATAACTGTTTCAGAAAATAAAATAGAGCCTCCATGTAATGGAAATAACGGTAGCGTTACATTAGCGATATTAGGAGGTACAGGTAATTATAATGTAGCTTGGACGGGAGATGACATTAACACTGCCATAATTACCAATAATGGTAAAAATTTATCAAGCAAAGCTGGTACTTATAATTACATTATAACAGACGCAGATGTTCCAGGATGCTCTATCCCTGGATCAGTTACTTTTACAGACCCTACGCCTGTGCTGGTAAACTCTATTGAACAAACACAACCCTCATCATCAACCGCCAGTGACGGAACAATCACTATAAACGCATCGGGTGGTACCGGAACTTATAAATATTTTTGGTCCAAAGTTGGAGATAATACATTTAATAGACCCATAACAGAAAATCATATACAGGGACTTTCAAATGGTATCTATACTGTTAAAGTAACAGATGCTAATAATTGTAGCCCTACAAATGACACTGAAACAATTAATTTGGAAGCTTTGGCAGTGACTATTAATCAAATACAAAGTACAAATTGTCAAATCGAAGGAACGGCTTCACTTGTGGCAACAGCTAAGGGAGGTACTCTCAATCCGAACAGTTCTTACGGTTACATATGGAAAAATGGCAATGATATTATTCAAGGGGCAATATCTCCTTCAATTAGCAATTTATCTGCAGGAAATTATAGTGTCGAAGTTAGAGATAGTAAAAGTGCGGTATCTAATTCAACCAGCATAAATGTAACCCTATTAAAAATTGACACCTCAAGCCAAAAAAATGTTTCTTGTTATGGAGCTGCTGATGGTACTTTTTCTATGAGTGTTTCTGGAGGAACTCCTTTAAACGGTAACTATAAGTTTGTTTGTACAAATGGTACAACAACCACTACTACAAATACTGGTAATAGTTTTAGTCTTTCGGGACTATCTATAGGAGAATATACAGTGACTGTTAGTGACCAATTTTCATGTAATGTAACTAAAAAATTTACTATAACACAACCCGGTTCCCCTTTAAAAATGGAATCATATGTTGTTGCAAATTCTACTGGATTTGAAAAATCTAATGGAAGTATTTCTATTTCAATAACAGGTGGAACTACTGGAACTACTGGTTATACATATTTATGGACAAACAGCCAAGGAAATGAAATTGGTAACAATACAAATCTTACTAATCTAGCACCAGGAAGCTACTCGGTTTTAGTTACTGACTTTAATAATTGTAAGATAACTGAAAAATTCTTAATTAAAGAACCAACAAAACCTTTAGTTTCAGGAATTCAAACAGAAGCTAAATGTTTTGGTCTAAAAGGAAGTCTATCTGCTACCGCAAGTAATGGAGCACCTTTAAATCTTTTGGATTCTCAAAAAAATTACAAATACATTTTAAAAAATATTACTTCGAAAGATGAAGTAATTAAATCAGGTCATTCAGTAGTATTTACTGATATACTAGAGGGGACTTACTCCCTAACTGCTACAGATGCAGATGGTGTTGTTTCCGATGCAATTAGCTTTACTTACATTAATCCCAATCCAATAAATCTAATTCTTAGCCAAACCAATGTAAATTGTTTTAATGGCAATGATGGAACAGCAAGTGTTGTAGCATCAGGAGGTACACAAAACTACACTTATATTTGGAAAGAGGGAAACAAAATAATTGGGGGTAACTCATCATCAATATCTGGTTTGCTAGCTGGTGATTATTCTATTGAAGTTAGAGACAGCAACTATTCGAGTTTAGATCAAACCCATTGTGTGGCAACAGCCTTAATTAAAATAGAAGAACCTAAAAATTCTTTGTCTATATCAACAAATTTTGAAGAAAATGCAACAGGATTTGCCCTTAATAACGGTAAAATTTCAGTTAGTGTTTCTGGAGGTACTCTTCCTTATACTTACAGTTGGAAAAAAATTAACGACACAAACTTTGTAAGTAGTAATTCTGATGAAATTACAAATTTAGCGCCTGGAGATTATAGCTTACTAGTTACCGATAAAAATTTATGTTCGGTAGGAAAGAGTTTTACTATTATAGAACCTGATAAATTGGAGTTTACAATTATTCAACCAGCTGGAACAGATATATTTTGCAATGGTAACACTAACGCTGAATTAGCAACAGTCGTTTCTGGTGGCGTTTCTCCTTATACATATAAATGGTTTAATGTAGTTGATACTTCGACAACGTTAGGGACAACTGATAAGATAGAGAAATTAGGAGCAGGTACCTATGAAGTTTTTATTACTGACGCAAACCTAAACACATCATTTGCTAAAATTAATACATCTAAAGGCACCAACACCTTTACCATCAATCAACCTGATGTATTGGCTTTTACAACAACACCAACCCCCGTTTCTTGCTTTGGTGGTTCAAATGGAAGCATTCAACTTATAATAACAGGAGGGACAAAAAGTACCGATCCTAATAATCCTTACTCAATTTCCAGCGATGGTGGTACAATAGATGCTAAAAATGGAATTATTTATGGATTATCTGTAGGCAAATATAAGGTAAGTGTAGCCGATGCAAATAATTGTCAAACTGCCAAACAAGAAATTGAAATTACAGCACCAGAGAAAGCACTTTTTATTGCAAGTGAAGTAAGTACTCCAACCACTGGTTACGGACTCGCTACAGGAAAAATAGAAATTAGCGTAGACGGCGGTACACCTATAGACCCAGGAAATGGAGGCACACCAACTTACATCTATACATGGAAGAATAGTGCTGGTAATACAATTGGTACTAATAGTCCAACCCTAAGTAACATCGCTGCGGGTGAGTATTCTGTAGTGATTACTGATGCTAAGGGTTGCGAATTGCCTAAAACATTTACTGTCTTACAACCAACAAAACCTATAGTAAGTGAAACGCATCTACAAGCAAAATGCAATGGATTAACGGGATCTCTAGATGCAACTGCCACAGGTGGAGCAACATTTGAGCAAAACCAATCTGAAAAAACATACACTTATAGATTAAAAAATAGAACAACAGGAATTACCGAATCTATTGTTGGATTTATAGCTAAGTTTGAAAATATAGCAGACGGGGAGTATGAGTTAACCGCTACAGATGTGGCTGGAATAATTTCAAATACTATACCTGTTACTTTTAAGCAACCTGCTCCAATAGTAGTAAACTTAATTCAAAAAAATGTTTCTTGTTATAATGGAAATGATGGATCACTAGAAGCAGTTGTAATTGGCGGCACAGGTCCTTATACTTATATTTGGAAAAAAGAAACTGCAAGTATAGGAAGTAATACATCAAAAATTGAAGGCCTTTCTAAAGGTAATTACACACTTGAAATAAGAGATAGC
The DNA here is from genome assembly GCF_014156605.1 of Flavobacterium sp. SOK18b. Lineage (NCBI taxonomy): Bacteria > Pseudomonadati > Bacteroidota > Flavobacteriia > Flavobacteriales > Flavobacteriaceae > Flavobacterium > Flavobacterium sp. SOK18b. Next base: position 15,763 of record NZ_QKNZ01000063.1, on the reverse strand, counting down.
AACTATAATTCTAATTTAACGGCTTATTGCGTTAATGTTGTAACTACATCAATCTCTGAACCTACAGATGAATTAGCAATTGAGTCATTTACTTCTACAGATGCTACAGGTTATCAAACTAATAACGGAAAAATTGAAGTAATTCCTAGCGGAGGAACACCAACATATCAATACCAATGGTTTTTTAATGGGACCGTTATAAATAATCAGAGCAATAACAATCTTAGTAATTTAGCTCCGGGTGAATACAAAGTAATCATAACAGATGTAAATCTTATTTGTTCTATTGAAAAAACTTTCACCATTAATGAACCAAAACTTTTAGAATTTAAAGTTCTAACAACTAAAGTTTTATGTTTTGGTGAACAAAACGGTAGTATTAATGCCATAGCCACAGGTGGTGTAAAAGACAACAATGGTTTTTATACCTATACCCTTTTTGATAGGAATAAAAATGTATTAGAAAGCCAAAAAGCTTTAGAAGCAAAATTTGACACTAAATTTGCTGGCACCTATTACATTCAAGTAACTGATTTTAATTTAAATACTACTCCTTCAAATTTAAATGATTTAATACCTGTAGTTATTGAACAACCTAACAAGGCACTAACGTTAGTTGAAATCAAAAAGAATAATGCCACCTGTCCTAACGAAGCCGACGGTAGTATTATTTTTGAAACAAGTGGAGGTACACCAAATTACAAATACACTTTATTAAATGTAAATAAAAACACCACATCTCAAGTTAATGATTCAGCTATTGAAAACTTATTAGCAGGAACCTACACCTTAACTGTAACAGATAGTAATGATTGTGTTCAAAGTAAAACATTTACAATTACAGAACCTGAAGATTTTGGTTTTGATAAAGAAAAATTCACACTAACTAAACCAATTCTACCAGAAACAAACTGGTCGATTAATGTGGTAATGAAAGGTGGACAAAATGATTACAAATACAGTATTAAAAATAGTAGTGGAAGTACACTTTTAGAAAAAGTAGTCTCGGACAAATCTCTATTGATCAATCAATTACCAACAGATATTTATACTGTAAGTGTAACTGATAATACAGGATGTACCAAAACAGAAATTATTGATTTAACTAATAATGTATTAACAGCTTCAATTCAGCAAACCAAGCAAATCATATGCAATGGTGAGGGAGCAAATATCGAAGCACTCGTAACAGGTGGTTTAGGGATTAAAACCTATACATGGTATAAAAACAATGAAATTATACCATTAGAATACGGAACGACTTTAACTAATTATGGTCCAGGTGAGTATAAGTTTAGCTGTATAGATACGGCTAAATTAGAAGTGATAAGTAATAAGATCACTATTACTCAACCTGATGTAGTTGAAATTAAAAGTGTTTTGAAGACTAATTCAACTTGTAACGGGGCTAATGATGGTACTATTTCTATAGACGTAACGGGTGGTAGCGGCTCCTATTTGTATAGTTTAAATACTACTAATTGGACTGCGTTCTCTGCAAGTTCTACCGCAATTATTAGTAATCTTCCAACGGGAGATTATACAATATATGTTAAAGACTCTAAGGGATGTAATGCAATAGCAACAGCTCTAGCCAAGATAGAACAACCCTCTATCTTAACCATTTCTAAAATAAATACAACCAGTACTTCTGGTTTTGGACTAAGCAACGGAAGTATTGCTGTGGATATAGATGGTGGTAACGGAAACTATTTGTATAAATGGTTTAATGAAAATAAAATTGACATCAACCAATCAACTAGTACAGCAATAAATCTAGTAGCTGGTAAATATTATGTTGAAATCACCGATTCAAAAAATTGTAGTATTACGTCAGAATTAATAACGATTTCACAACCAGAAAAACTTACTACCCTTATTAACCCAATAAACCAAGTAATTTATTGCTATGGCGATAAAAGTATCCAATTAACAGCAACTGTTGCTGGAGGTGTGCCAAATTATAACTTTGAATGGTATGATAGTTCCAATTTTATGATAGGGACTAATCCTACGTCACCTTTTGTAGGTGCTGGAAATTATTATTTAAAAGTGATAGACAAAAACGGAAATACAGCTACCAGTACATCAGTAACAATCACAGAACCAGAATTGATTCTTACAAGTAATACAGTTGTTGATGTGAACTGTATTGGTGAAGAAAATGGAAGTGTAACATTAACCGCGTCAGGAGGAAGCAATACTTTTGAATATCGTTTTAAACCAGAAAACGATAGTTATGGGAATTGGATCTCTTTTACTTCTAAAAACAGTACAATTCATGAAGGGCTTAAAGCTGGAAAGTACACTTTTCAAATAAAAGACAAAAATGGAATTTTATGCAGCAATGTACCAAATTTAGAGGTTAGCATAGCGCAGCCCTTAGCTCCAATAAGTTTAATCAATTCAAAAACAATAGTTACAGCTGCTTCAGGCTTTGGTTTAGCTAACGGTTCTATTACTGTTGAAGCTACTGGTGGAAACGGTAACTATGCCTACCAATGGTACAAAAACGGTTCAACAACAACTATTGCCAATACTGCTACGGCCAACAATCTTGCAGCAGGAAAGTATTTTGTAAATGTGACAGACGCAAAAGGATGTAAGCTTACTTCCCTACTAATCGAAGTAACAGAACCTGCGCTTTTAATTACCTCAGCGGCGGTTCAAAATATCATTTTGTGTAATGGTGATGCCAACGGAAGTCTAAGACCTATCACTTTAGGAGGGTTCTTGAAACCAGGTGAAAACTATACCTACCAATGGTTTGCAGACGGAAATGCAACAGCATTAGCCACAACTACTATTCTGAATAACATCGGGAAAGGGTCGTATTATGTGATTGTAACGGATTCTAACGGTAATAAAACGACCAGTAAAAGTATAACCATCACGGAACCAGATATTTTAAAAAACACATTATCTGCTGATTATACGTTGTGCGGGGATGCAAACGACTGGACCATTACAACGGCTCCAACAGGCGGGACAACTGCATACAATTACAGCTGGAACACTGGAGATAAAACCCCAAGCATACAAAATGTACCGCCAGGGAAGTATAGTGTTGTTATTACAGATAAAAATGGCTGTCGTGTAACCAATGAGATTACGATTAATGCTCCGCAGCCTCTTACCACAGCAGCTCAAATAAAAAAGCCAACCTGCTTTGATGGTGATGATGCAACCATTGTATTGACAACAACAGGAGGAAAAGGCCCTTACACTTATTTATGGAGTACAGGAGCACAAACCAGCCAATTGAGCAATGCTAAGGCAGGTACTTATTCTATAATAATCACAGATTTTAAAGGATGTATCATAAAAGAAGAATATAAAATTGAAAACCCTCCAAAGGACCTGTTAAATCTTGGGGAAGATGTGACCTTGTGTCTTGATCAAACCTTGACAATTAATGCTACTATTAATGATGATAAAGCCATCTATTTTTGGCAATCAGATAAAGGATTTACTAGTAATAAACCTATTGTAACCTTAAAAGAACCTGCAAATTATACCCTAACAATAACCAATAAATTAGGATGTAAAGCTGTAGATACCATTACAATTAGTAGCCAAAACACTCCTATTAGCGCTGAATTTGCTATGTCATCACAAGTATTTACAAATGAGGTTTTTACTGTTATCAACATTAGTGATCCTAAACCTGATAGTATAGAGTGGATTTTACCTACTGAGGCTATAGTCAAAACAAAGAGTAAAGACTACGCCGAGATGAGTTTTTCAAAACCAGGTGAGTATGATATCAGCATAACAAGCAAAAAAGGAAATTGTACTGCTTTTCAAACAAAAATAGTATTAGTGTTAGAGGGAGAATATAAAGATCCTGACACCACTGATGCAATGAAAAATTTTGATTTAAAAATCTTTCCAAACCCATCTGATGGTATATTTTCAATTGATATCACTTTAGATAAAGTAATGCCAGCTACTGTTAAAATATTCAGTTTAATCAATAATAGCATCATTGCTTCAAAATCAGAAAACGGCAAACAAACATATACTTTTGATTTTAATTTAAGTGGTATGATACCTGGAGTCTATTTTATTCTATTTGAATCTCAACAAGGAAGCAAGTTGAGAAAAATAATAATCAAATAGTACTCAGTATTTATAAATAATAATAAAGACTTTACTTTCTAAAGTCTCACCATAAAATAATGAACTTTAATCGAATTATAATAGTATTACTTTTCCTGAAATGTGTCATAAGTTTTGGACAAAACTTTAATATTGAGCAAGTAGGTAAAAGCAAATTAATAAACGTAAGCGGAGGAGCATCAGCTAGTAGTATTTTTTACTCTGGCAGTGCTACCCGTGATCCCTTTAATTATTTCCTAAATGGTAATATCAATCTAAATATTGCGGGCTTATATAATTTACCATTTTCTTTCTCGTATACCAATCAAAAATTAGGTTATGGGAAACCTGTTTTAATGAATCGATTAAGCATTCATCCGTCATATAAATGGATTACGGCACATATAGGAGATGCCAGTATGAGTTTTTCTCCGTATACTTTAAGTGGACATCAGTTCACAGGGTTTGGTGTTGATTTGACCCCACAAGGAAAGTTCAAAATCAGTGCCATGTACGGACGATTATTACGAAGCAATGAGTACAACAGCAACCTCCCGGACCTACTTCCTACCTACAAAAGATTTGGCTATGGATTTAAAACGCAATATGCTTTAGAAAAAGTAAACATTGGAGTTACATTTTTTAAAGCAAAAGACCAAGTTAACTCCATTAATCCATTATTTCCATTTGAATTAGGAGTTACTCCAAAAGAGAACACAGCCATAAGTTTAGAAACAGCATTTAAACTCCTTCAAAAAGTACAAATTACTACTGAAGTCGCCACCAGCAGTGTCACCGAAGACATTAGAGAAAAAACAGGAGCTACAAGAAAAATTAATGCCTCTTTATTTTTAAACCCTAATTCAACAACCGCAAATTATAATGCTTTTAGAGGACAACTAGCCTACCCAGCTGGTAATGGAACCTTAGGACTAGGATATGAGCGTATTGATCCTAATTATAGAACCCTAGGCGGCTATTTTTTTAACAATGATTTAGAAAACATAACTGTAAATGCAACACAAACCGTATTAAAAAACAAAGTAAACCTTGCCATGAATTTTGGGTTACAAAAAGACAATTTAGACAAACAAAAACAAAGTCAGATGAAACGTTTGGTATCGTCTGTAACTGCTGATGTTAAGGTAAATCAGAAATTAAACTTAAACGCTAATTACTCTAATTTTCAGTCTTTTACTAATAGCCGCAATCAATTTGACTTTATCAATCAAACTTCCAACTTTGAAAACCTCGATACCCTTAATTTTAGACAAGTCAATAAAAGCGCCTCATTGTCTGTAAATTATTTATTAAAAAATACGAAGAAAATTAAACACACCTTTAATGCTAATTTTAGCATGCAAGACGCCATAAATCAACAACAAGGAAAAACCATTGCTGGTGGCGCAACAACGTATTACAATAACGCTATTTCTTATTTAGTGGGACTTCCTCAAAGGGCTTTAAATCTTACTGCATCTGTAAATAATACACTAGGAATAACAGATACTGGTAGAAGCTTGATACTAGGACCAACACTTGCAGCTAACAAACTTTTTTTTGATAAAAAACTAAATACATCAGCCGCTATAAGCTACAATACGAGTAGTAATAATGGCATGAAACAAAATGACGTCTTTAATTTTAGACTCAATGGATCTTATATTTATAAAGAAAAACACAATTTTAGTTTCAATGCTATTTCCCTGTTTAACAATACTAAAACAGCTCAAAACAAAGATATTACAGCCACATTATCTTATTCCTATTCTTTTGATAAAATTAAACTGAGACCTACTAAAACAGCCGAAACGAAAGAGCAAAAAGACAGTATTTCTGCTAAGCCAGCGATAAGGATTCTTTATAAAGGCCAAACGTATCAAGGCAATAGAGCCGAAATTTTAAACCAGCTGGATGCTAATCAGTTCAATACCGCTCTTTTATCTCAACCAGATCAATCTAATTTAAAGCAACTATTTTCAGCTATAAATCAAGCAACTGATGATAAAGAGTTTAAAAACAAAGTTTTAGATTATTTAATGGCGCAAGATAGCAGTACCAAAAACATTGTTAAGTATGAGGAGTATTTAGTGCAAGCGTATACAAAGCTAGAAAAGGATATGAAAAACAAAGACGAGAGCCTTGAAAATGAATACCTATCACTAGTAGGGCGAATAAACATGCACCCGTTTCACGACAAAAAAGAGGAAGAAATAAGCAATAAAAACGGGTATAAATCGTATGTAAGTTTGCTTAAAAAAAGTGAACAAAATAAGAACAAATTAGTAAGACACCGCTGGATGTACAATGAAATTTCATTGGCTGCAAAAATGCAAGCTAATGCTATTCAAGAAAACAAGTACGTATCTGCTTTTAGTGCTCAAATAATAGATAATACACTTGAACTAGTAAAAAATAAAAAAACATCCGAAGAAATCATAAGTGCTATTGAAATGAAATTAATTCCTTTTTACCATGATTTAGCTTCAAAAAACACAAGCAGTGATGATGTTAATATTAAATACCTTCAGAAATAAAATGGGCAAAAAAAACGACATCGCTGGTACTGATAACAAACTCTGGATAGAAAACAAATACACCACTAAAATGCTAAAAAAACAAACCTACTTTTTTATCTTTTTACTTTTACTTGCAGGAATTACGGGCTTTGCCCAAACATTGCCAGTTACTATAAGCACGCAAATGAATCAGCCTTCGCCAATTTACTGGCGCCATTATGCAGATGCTGCTACAAGCAATAGCCCCATAAAGATACAAATCGTGCTGAACGATTTAACCATTGCACGAAGACAAGTACGCTTAAAATGCTATTGGCAAGGCAACGGAATCTCATTTATGAACAATGATTTTGTAGTAGGTGCACAACCGCTTTATCTAGAGGGTGGTGTGCCTGAGCTATTGAATAATACGCAACTAGCGCCTTATTTTGAGTTTAGAAACTTGATAGGGTTAACACCCAATCAATACGCCCAACCTATTCCAGAGGGAATATATACTTTTTCAGTTGAAGTGTATGATGTAGCTACTGGACAAAAACTGTCTCGCAAAAGCAATGTCATCACTACTATTTTTCAGAATGATCCACCTTTACTCAACTTACCATTGAATAAGGCTAGCATCATGCAGGAAAACATTCAAAACATTATTTTTAGTTGGTCACCAAGAACTAAAAATGTAAGTAATGTGGAATACCAATTTGATCTAGTTGAAATCTTTGATAAAAATACTCCTATACAAAACGCTTTTGCGTACTCTAAGCCCATTTACACTGCTACCATACGTACCACTACGCTGCTGTATGGTCTTGATGCACCCCAATTAATACCAACAAAAACCTATGCATGGCGCATTAAGGCCAAAGCAATAGTGGGGGCCGAGGAGATTGGGGTTTTTAAAAACAATGGCTATAGCGAAATTTTTTCCTTTAGTTATGATGTCTATTGTACAGCACCTTTACAAGTAACTACAGATGGTGTAAGCCAAGACCAAGCCAAAATAACGTGGAGCGGCGCCCTAGATAATTTTGATTACCAAGTAAACTACCGCGAAAAAAATGCCGACTCACAATGGTATCCTCTTGAAACCCCACGTGAGAATGCCACTTTGGCCAATTTAAAACCCAACACCACCTATGAATACACCGTAGGAGCCTCTTGCGAAAAAGGGAAATACGTACACAGCAGCATACAAGAATTTACCACATTGGCTCAAGACGAAATTGCTTTTACAGGTTGTGGTATCAAGCCCGACCCTAAGGATCTAGCCAATCAAAACCCGTTAGAAAACCTACTCCCTAATGATGTAGTAACCGCGGGTGATTTCCCTATTGTGGTGATTAAAGCTTCAGGAAGCAATGGCAGATTTACAGGTGAAGGCTATGTAACCTTACCATTTTTAGAAAAATTTAGAGCATTGATTGATGCCGCCGACGCACTGGGTGGCGATAAAATAAACATTGGGCAATTCTCCCGCATTCGTATCACTTTTGACAACATTGGAGTAAACACCGATTTTAAACTGATTTCTGGGGAGATTGTAGCGAGTTATGATCCGGAGTGGAAGAGTATCGTGGATGGAGATCAAGCCGTCAACGATATAATGGGTGACAACGGCACTAAAGAAAAACCTATAGATATTCCATTCAGTCAGAACATGAACTATGTGATAACTTCTGGAACTTCAACTTTTGATATTGCAAAAAAAGAATTAACATTTAAGGATGATAAAGGTACGATTTATGTAACATCCATTGGAAATCAAAAACTTCCCTTAACATTCAACGATAATTCAGGAAAGATATATACAATTGACAAAAATGGAAATGTTGAACCTACTGGTAAAGTAGCCGATATGGAAGCTCGTAATATGGAAATGGAAGAACTAAATAGTATGGTATTTTTTAGAAACGGTGTAAAATATGATAGTAAAAGCATTATGCCTGTTTTTTTGAATAACCAAGAATTTGAAATTGATTTAGTAAAAGGAGAAAACACTTATCATGACATTAAAAAGCTAGAAAAAAATGAAGAAATTATTTGGGATTTTAAATTAGGAGATAAGCCTCTTACAAACTATAAAGTCATTGAGGGCAAGATAATTTTTAAAATTAAGGCGATTACTGAAATATTAGGAGAGAATATTGTTTTGAACGTATCTGAAAATTGGGGAAATAAGAAAGAGGTAGGTAAATTAAATATTAAAACCTACACAGCTCCTGTCGTGAATTTTTTTAGAGACAACAATTACAATAGTGAATTTTTGTTTGACGATGGTTTTAGATTGCACCAAACCTTGAAAGATGCGAAATATTACAAACAAATTACAACTGGCACAAATAAAGAAACGCATTACACTCCTGTTATAGCTTTAGAAAAAAAGAAAACAGCCACTCTAAATATGGAATTGTCTGATTTTAAAGAAATCATAAAAAAAGATCCTGAATTTGCCTTGGTTTTTAAACCCCGATTAAGCGGTAAGATAAAAATAAATGGACAAGAAGAATATGTAATTAGTAGCAAAGAGTTTATTAAAAATTCCCAAATAAATATTTTGGCATCAGAAGTTATAAATGAAGAAAATTTAACTTCAATGTTAATTGATGTTAAAGTAAAAGGCAGTGATGAAATAGTAGGGCAGATAGAATATTTTTGTGCTACAGCAATTCAAAAAACTGTAAAAATAATTTTTACCAAATGCAAAGATGAAACAGCGTTTTACAAACCATTTACCGCTCAAGAGTTACAGAACTATTTAAATACATTTGCCTTTAATCAATTGTTTCTTAACATAAATGTGATAAGTGAAGACTTTACCATCAATAAAAACAGAGAGGAGCTGTTCAAAACAACAACAACGGTGGCGGATCTATTAAAAGAAAAATACAACAACGAGAATCCTTCGCTTGGAGAAGCAGACGACGTATTGTTTATAACCAACCAAGTAATTCCTGACGAGAAAGGGTATAAGGGAGGGATTCATCGACGAGGAAAGACTGGAGGGATATTGTTCGGGAATAATTCTGCTAATTGGAGTGCAGAGGAGGTAAAGAATAGATATTTCTCCAATACAGCACACGAACTGGGGCATTGGAGAAATATGACACATCCTTTCGAAGAAGATCTAAAATTGAAATTCCCTAAAATTATCAATAGCGGAGGCGAAACCAAAGACAATATTATGGACTATAACGTACCTTCTAAATCCTGGTTCAAATTTCAGTTAGAATATATGAATAGATAATAATAAAAAAGACAACTATGAAAATTAAACACTTATTTCTAGCCCTCTTTTTTGCATTTGCCAATGCTAATGCACAAAATGAAAAAACAATTACAAAAGACTCTATCTTGTATTATTTTAAAAAGTACAACCCGTTTGATGCTTTAGAAAAAATAAGAAGAACCGATTATAATGGGTATATAATAAATTATGATGCGTTGCGAAGCGACAAAGAGTTGAAAACATATTTCTTGAAATGCTTAAATCAAAAAGAATATTTTGAGTATTATATGAAAAAAGAAGATTCTGCTTTTATAAAACACATAAATGAAAATTCCAGATTCTTAAAAGATCAAATAGGGTATGATTTTGTGAATACTAAAAGACGAAAAGAAATAGATTCTATTTTAAAATCCCCTGTATTGGCAACTAAATTCAAGGATAGTATCGCTTCAAAAGAGAGTTTTTCGAGCAGAGAAGGAAAAAGCATTGAAAAATATTACCCCAATATGGAACTACTAATTAGGTTTCATTACCCAGAAGTGTATTCTTTTATAAAAAACATATACAATAAATATTACAGAGAATATGACCGTCAAAGGAACAATACTCCCTATGATAATAGTCCTTTTTTTTATGATTTATTGCGTTTTAATGACCCCGAAATCCAACAAGAATACGATTCCAAATTACAATTTATATTAAAAATAGGTTCTTTAGATACTAGTTTTGATATTGTATTTAAGGTAGAAACAGCCTATGCTCTCAATGGGGTAAAAGATTACCTTCTTATTGACAGAGAAGTTACGGTTCAGTCAGATGGACTTAAATATCCTTATAATTGTCAACTTGCAGAGTATCTTATATCAACATTCAAAGATGAAAAAATAGAAATGAGTCCTGCCTTTAAAAAAGAATATGACGAAATAGAAAATAATCCCGAAAAAAGCTTTATTGATAAATGTCCTGTTTTTAAAAAATACAATTCCGAAATACTATTGCATATTGATGCGTTAAAGGAGAAAAGACGAAAAAAGGAAGCGGTTTGGATGAAAGAGATGTCTTTTTATAAGAAACTTATTAGTCCCAGCAATAAACAAAGATAGCACATGCTATGCGAAGTGTTCTTTTGAAAAATAAATTTGTCGTACGGGCTTCACCCGATAGCTCGGATATAACGAACATTCTCGATATTGATAGCGCGGAATTGCATTCCGTGCCCACAATCAAAGTCAAATAATACAATGTCTAGTCCTGAAAAAGTGATACAGGATTAATAAAAAATAAAAGTACAATTTTAGACAGTAGCAAGCTCTGGTTTGCTACTGTTTTTTGTTTTATAGGTTCTCATTTTAATTTTGTTTTGGTGATGCATCTGATTTGGAGTAAGCATGTAATTAGAATAATGAGGTCTGATTTCATTATAGATATCAATAGCTTCTTTTACAATTTTTTGCATGATTTCTGCTTTTTGATTGTATTTGTCAATCCTAAATTCCTGTTTTAAAATACCATTGATCCTTTCTGCCACTGCATTTTCATAAGGGTCAGAGTTTTGTGTCATACTGCATAGAATTTTATTTTTATTAAGTTGCATTTGGTAGTCATTAGCACAATATTGAATCCCTCTGTCTGAATGATGTATCAATGGTAAGTTTTTGTTGTTTCGGTGTTTAAGAGCCATTTTAAAAGCCTTCAAACTGCTTTCTGTATTCATGTTATCGGCAACATAATATCCCATAATCTTTTTAGAATAAGCATCTGTGACTAAGCTTAAATAGCAAGGATTATCTCTTTTTCCTATATAGGTTATATCAGAGACCCAAACTTGCTCTGGTCTGTTAATTTCTAAATCTAGAATTCGATTTTGATGTTTATTAAATCGATGATGTGAGTTAGTCGTTCCTTGATAACTTCGTTTAGGATGTATCAATAAATGATTGGCTCTGAGTATATCAAAGAACTTATCTCTTCCAATTTTCATTAATTGAAGTTTATCCAACAAAAGATAATATAGTTTTCGAGTACCTATTCTAGGCATTGTCTTCCTGATATTATTCACCATCAAAATCACTTCTTTGGCTTTGTTTTGTTTGGATGCTATTCTTCTAGTCTTTCGATAATAAACCTGTCTGTCTATCCCGAACAAATAACAGGTAAACGCTACTGTTTTTTGTTCTTTTGCTCTAAAGCGGGCGATTGTTCGGGTGCAGAGTTTTTTCGGATATCGATATGATATTCTTTCTCAGCTAAATCAATCATCATGTCAAACAAGATTGCTTTTTTATCTGCAACGTAAGCTTGTCGTTCTAAAAGAGCCCGATCGCGCGGATATGTCTCTACGTATGATAGCGCGGAATTGCATTCCGTACCCGATCGCGCGGATATGTCTCTACGTATGATAGCGCGGAATTGCATTCCGTACCCACAATCAAAGTCAAATAATACAAGTAAAAACAAAAAAGCAACAAGTAAAATTGTTGCTTTTTTGTTTTGAAATTTCCAGCTGGCGATATGTCTCTGCAAACGATAGCGCGGATTTGCAATCCGTGCCCACAAAGTTCATCAACAATCTAAAATAAGTCCAACATTACAACATCTAATTCATTTTCTAAGCCCGCATAATTTCTAGCAGAACTAAAATAATAATCCTCTGGTGAGCTAACTACTTTCTCTTTTACAGGATTGTTGTGGATATAATTCACTTTTTGTTTTATGAACCAATTGGTTTCTATTATTTCAGCATGATAGCCGTCTTGCCATACTTTATAGCTTTGATCTCTCTTTAGATGCGCACAGGCTTGTTCAAAATAAGCCAAAAGCCACTCCCTGCGACTCTCTGGTTCCTCTTTAATCGTTTGAATAATTTTCTTGGAAGTGAATTTTTTAAAATCACGCATGACATCAGATAGAATAAAACCATTTGTGGCTTTGCACATTAAATGGATATGACTGTGCATAATGCAATACGCATAAATCTCAAGTCCTTTTTTCTCTTGACAATATTGCAAAGCATTAACAATATTGTACTTTTGGTTGAGTCGCGTAAATATATCAACCCAACCTACTGTTGTAATAGTTATAAAATATGCCTGATCTGTTGTTGTTGCTTTATATTTTGTTGACATTTTTTTATTTAAAAATACAATAAAAGCTACAAAACAAACAAAAAAATAGCTTGTATTTTTTTGTTTTCGTGTAGATTTGTTTTGAGGTTACGGATTATGTTTGTGGCTCATCGTTGTGGGCACGGCTTGCAAATCCGCGCTATCAGTTCGCGATAAAGTTTAGTGTGGTTTTAAAAACCGTCTTTCTTTAATAACATGTTTTTGTATACCACAGCGATTGGGGTTTATTTCGTTTCATGTAGATTTGCTTTGTGGGCACGGATTGCAAATCCGCGCTATCGGGATGCGTGAAAGGACAAAAATACTTGAGCGTTTCAGGAGAATTAAAAATTGTATCCGAATTACCTTTCTGTTCTTCGTGTCGTGGTGTAATAAAACAATTTAATGAAATGTTTCCTAATGTTAAATTAATAGTAGTAAATGGAGCAAGATAAAATGAGGTTAAGAATAATGACTAATTATGAGGATTTGTTAAAAGATACTCTAATTAATTATAATTTCATTTACAAAACAGATTTTGTTTTTGTCGAATACATATATGATGAAGTCAATTTTGCTATTATAGAATTTACTAATGCAGATTTAAATCAAGTTTTCGATTTAGGCAGAATATTTGGGGGTATGTCAGAAGCCTTTGATAAAAGAATATCAAATCCGCCATCTAGTTTTATGTGATGATTTCTGATAGAAAATTTAAAGCGTTTGAGATGTAAAACTTTCAAACGCTTTTTTCATTAAATTTTATGCAGATCAACAAGTTTAAGCCCCCGCTAGCGCGAGCGTCTCGCTCGTGTCTACAAAGTAAACACACGTATAAGTTATGAGTACAAAATATAAATTTGGAGAAAAAGAGGGAGCTTATTTTATAAGCTTCGCAACCGTGAATTGGATTGATGTATTTACTAGGGATATATATTTTTGGAATATTATAGAATCATTAGACTTTTGTAGAAAAAATAAAGCAATGGAAATATATGGATATTGCATCATGCCAAGTCATGTGCATTTAATATTTCGTTCTGGAAATGGAGACCCGATAGCGCGGATATGTCCCTACGTACGATAGCGCGGAATTGCATTCCGTGCCCACAATCAAAGTCAAATAATACAAGTAAAAACAAAAAAGCAACAAGTAAAATTGTTGCTTTTTTGTTTTGAAATTTCCAGCTGGCAATCGTTTGCAACGATTGCCAACAGCCTGTTATGCCAATGTCTCTGACTTCGCGCCTACTCCATTACCCTAATGCAAAGACAGTAACGCAAAAAATAATTTCCTATAATTATATAAAGATTTAGACCTAACAGGTTTTAAAAACCTGTTAGGTCTAAAATAAATATATGGTTATTCCCAACTGAGATTAAGGGCAGACAAACAAAGCAGAATGTGTTTACATTGCATATTTATAAAGCTAGAAATTAAACTGCTCTTGAAAATTAAAAAGAGAATCGCTTATAAATCGACCATAATTTAGTATTTGATAAAAAGTTCAAAAAGTTTTAAAAAAATATCATACTATTGTAGTAAAAATCAACAGTATATATTTTATGAAAACAAAATTACTTTTGATGTTTCTGTTTTTGACAATTACCTTGCAAGCCCAAACTAATTTGGTGCCCAATGGAAACTTCGAAAACTGGACATCCTCCTCACAACCAGACAAATGGTTCAGATCTTTTAGCGGATTAGTATTCCAAAGTTCATCTGCTCAAAATGGTAGCTCGAGTACCAAAATGCAAATTACTAGCGGTACCTTTAACTTCATTAACAGTGAATTTTTTCCGGTTGTAGCTGGTAAAACGTATCGCATTACGATGTATCACAAACTCGTTACGGGAACTTTCTCGGCCATTGACCTAAGTTTGTATCACCAACCAGGTACTTTTAAAACAGAAATTACCAAAAAAACCGATGCCGTTACTTCCAGCACCGAATGGCGAAAAATAGAATTTGACTACACCCCAACCGTAAGCGAATCTATTGAAGTAGACATTTGGACAACCGGTACGCTGAACTCTGAAATTTTAGTAGACAATGTTTCTGTAGTAGATGTGGCAACAATTGGTGCTGCCTATACCTTGATCCCTGACCTTAATTTTGAGAAAAAATTAATTGCATTAGGTTACGATTCAGGTACTCCTGATGGCAAGGTGTTGACTTCAAATATAAAGGCTGTAACATCACTCACTCTTGACGCAACTACCATAGCAGATTTAACTGGTATTGAGGATTTTGTTTCTTTAGAAACATTAAAATGTAGAGGTAATAGTTCTTTGGGTAGTGGCGGAAATGGATTATTGACAAAATTAGACGTTTCAAAAAATCTAGCATTAAAAGTTTTAGATTTTGGCTATAACAAACTAACAATTTTAGATCTTTCAAAAAATATAGTTTTAACCGATTTAGATTGTAGTGCAAACCTTTTCACTGCTATTGATGTAACTAAAAATAAAAATTTAACTAAATTAAAATGTTTCTTTAATAATATTACTACAATTAATGTTTCTCAAAACACAGGATTAACTGAATTGAATTGCTCTAACAACTTATTAACAGTTCTAGACATTTCTGCAAACTTGATGTTGACTTCATTAAGTTGCGGATTTAATAAATTATCATCAATAGATGTATCCAAACATATTAATTTAAAAAATTTATTTTGTAATTATAATCAATTAACAACAATAAATTTGTCAAATAATTTAAATATCAATTCATTAGTGTGTGACAACAATAAATTACTCACATTAGATATTTCAAAGAATATAGCTCTGAATTATTTTGCATGTAATAATAA